>DATHUM010000121.1:0-10807 GCA_035462225.1 Jiangellaceae bacterium
CGACGCTGACATTCGGGACGTCGTAGGGCCCGATCCCGAGGGTGGCCGCGTTGGCGACCACGGCCGGGGTGCTGGACATGTAAGCACCGCCGTCCAGGATGACCTCGGCCTTGACGTAGAGCAGGCGGCCCTCCCGGCTCGCCCCGTGCTCGTAGTGCAGGAGCGCCGGGTGCCGGTGTACGTGGCCGAAGAACGACTCCTCGCGCGAGTAGACCATCTTGACCGGCTTGCCGGTGTGCAGCGCCAGCATGCAGGCGTGGATCTGCATGGACAGGTCCTCGCGGGCACCGAACGCGCCCCCGACGCCGGCCAGGCTCAGCCGCACCTTCTGTTCGGGCAGCCCGAGGCAGGCGGCGACCTGACTGCGGTCGACGTGCAACCACTGGGTGGCGACGTAGAGGTCCACGCCGCCGTCGTCAGCCGGCACCGCGAGCCCGGACTCGGGCCCGAGGAAGGCCTGGTCCTGCATGCCGACCTGGTAGTCCCCGGTCACGACCAGGTCAGCACCAGCCTCGGCGGCGCCCTTGCGAATGACCAGGTGACGTACCACGTTGCCGGTGGGGTGTACGAGAGGGGTGGCGGCGGGATCGGTCGCCCGCCTGGGGTCGGTGAGCGACTCGAGGACCTCGTACTCGACCGCGATTCGGGCTGCGGCGCGGCGGGCCGTCTCCGGGTGGTCGGCCGCCACGATCGCGACCGGTTCGCCTTGATAGCGGGCCGTGCCGTCGCACAGTACCGGCTGGTCGGCGTGCTCGAGTCCGTAGACCTTCTGGGCCGGGACGTCGTGATAGGTCAGCACCGCGTACACACCCGGCACCGCCAACGCCGGCCCGACGTCGAGGCGACTGATGCGCGCATGGGCATGGGGGCTGCGAAGCGTCGTACCCCAGAGCATCTCGTCCGCCCACAGGTCGCTGGAGTAGGCGAACTCACCGGTCACCTTGAGCGTGCCGTCGGGCCGGGCGACGTTCTGGCCGATTCCGCCCGTCACACCGGTGCGCTGCCTGACTCCGGTGTCGGCACTGCTGTCCGGCCGGGCCGGCGAGCTCACTGAACCGCCTTCTCGCGGCGCTCAGCGGCCGTCCGCACCGCGGCCAAGATCTGCTCGTATCCAGTGCAGCGGCACAGGTTGCCGGCCAGCGCTTCGCGGATGTCGGCGTCACTCGGTCGGCCGACGCGATTCAGCAGGTCGTGCGCGGCCACCACCAGCCCTGGCGTGCAGAAGCCGCACTGGACGGCGCCCGCCTCGACGAACGCCTCCTGTACGGGGTCGAGTTGGCCGTCGCCGGCCAGACCTTCAACGGTGCGAACCTCTCGGCCCTCGGCCTGCCCGGCCGCGACCAGGCAGGCACACACCGGCAGGTCGTCCAGGTACACGGTGCACGAACCGCATTCGCCCTGCTCGCACGCGTTCTTGGACCCGGGCAGTCCCATCCGTTCGCGGAGCACGTACAGCAGGCTCTCGCCTTCCCAGACATCGTCGATCTGGCGCCGTTCACCGTTGACGGTGGTGGTTATGCGCATGCGTTCTCAAGCTCGCCGGTACGACGACCAGGCCCAGCCGAGCGTACGACGGGCCAGCACGGTCAGGCTGTGGAGCCGGTAGGTGGCGGTGCCGCGGACGTCGTCTATCGGCGCCGCAGCAGCCGCCACCAGCCCCCCGAACCGCGCAGACACCTCGTCGGGAATCGGCCCCCGACCGTCCCAATCCAGTGCCTCGGCGGCGTATTGCTCGGCCGCGATCGCACGCCGAGGCGTGGGCGCGGCCGAGCCGATTCCGGTGCCGACGCGTCGCTCGTCGGGATCGAGCGCGACGGCGAACGACGTCACCGCGATCACCATCGCGTTGCGCGTCCCGATCTTCGCGAACTCCTGAGGCCCCCCGGCCATCGGCACCAGTACCGCTTTGATCAGCTCATCCGGCTCGAGCGCGTTCTGCTTCACCCCGGTGAAGAACTCGTGGATGGGGACCACGCGCGGGCCCCGTACCGACTCGACCTCGACCACCGCGTCACCGGCCAGTAAAGGTGGGTGGGCGTCACCGGCCGGTGACGCGGAGCCGAGATTGCCACCTACCGTGCCGCGGTTGCGGATCTGCGGCGAACCGACCGTCCGGGACGCGACGGCCAGTGCCGGCAGGACCACACCGAGCTCCGCGATCACACGGCTGGAGGTGACACCGGCGCCGAGTCGGATCCTCCCCCCGTCCATCTCCCAATGGATGAGCTCCTCGACGCCGGTGAGATCGAGCAGGGCGGCGGGGCGAACCCGGTCGAAGTTGAGATCGACCATCACATCGGTGCCGCCCGCGATGGGCAGTGCAGCAGGGTTCTCGGCCTTTGCCGTGAGGGCATCGGCCCAGGTCCGTGGCTGCAAGAAATCCATCGTCACCGCCCTTGGTGCATAGCAGTACACAGCCGCAGCAGTGGCCGTGACCAGCAGCATCGACACGAATCCACCGCCGTTGCCCGCCCAGGAGTTGTACGATCCTCCAAAACCGGGGGTGCCAATGAAGCTGCGCGACCTCGTCGAACGTACGGATCTCGGGCTGACCGTCCTGCACGGAGCCGATCAGCTAGACCGGCCGGTAAGCGCCGTGTTCACCACGGACCTGCTCGACCCGAGCCGCTACCTCACGGGTCGACCGCTAGTTCTGAGCGGTCTGATGTGGCGCCGTGAACCCGGCGACAGCGACGCCTTCGTCCGGGTGCTGGCACACGCCGGCGTCGTGGGGCTGGCCGCCGGCGAGGCGGCGTTCGGGAACGTCCCGGACGACGTGGTCGAGGCCTGCCGCCGCCACGACCTCCCGCTGATCGGTGTACCGGTCGACGTCTCGTTCGGCCGGATCACCGATGTCGTGGCCGAGGAGCACGAGGCCGAACGCGAGCGATCGCTGGCCACCGCACTCGGGCGCCAGCGCCGCCTGTTCACCGCGATCGCCGACGGGCGGTCGCTCGACGAGTTGCTCGCCCTCGTCGGCCAAGAAATCGCAGTGACCTGCCGGGTGATGAGCCCGACGGGCCGCACGATAGCGACCGCCGGCGGCTCGGTGAGCCGGGCCGATGCCGACCGAGTGACGTGGACCTTCCTGGCCGCCGACCGGCTTCCGGTGTCGGTAGATCTCGGTGACGGGACAAGGGTCTCGATCATGGGGGTCGACTCGAGGCTGGGCCACCGCCTCACGGCGTGGTTTCTAGTCTGTGACGGCGATCACCGGCTGTGGTCCGACGACGTTGCCGTGGCCGTCGGGGAACTCGCGACGGTGATCGCGCTGGAGCATCGGCGCTGGGACGAGCGCCGGCAGGCCGACAGGCGCATAGCGGACGAGGTGCTGGCACTCGTCGCGGCCGGGCAATCGGCGAGTGCCGAGGTGGCCGTGCGGATCGCCGATCTCGGCGCGGACGCGCACGCGAGATGTCTAGTGGTGGCGGCGGACTGTTCTCGCGGGCCCGACGTGGCGCACGCAGTCCTGCACGACGCGGCACTTCAGGTTGCCAAGCAGCCGGTCACCGGGATGCTCGATGGCCGCGCGGTGACCATCCTCACCGGCGAGCAGTCCGACGCAGTCGATCTGCTGAGCGCCGGCTTCCACCGGCTCGATGCCGCGCCCGGACCCAGCCGCCTGGCCGTCGGTCTGTCCGCCTGGGTCGATCACACTGCGATGTCCGGAGCTCTCGACGAGGCCAGGCACGCCGTCCGGCTCGCCGAGCTACGTGAATCCACTGTGTCGGTTGTGACCAGCGACGACGTCTCGTCTCACGTCCTGTTGCTGGGAACCGTGCCGGACGACGTCCGGCAGGCGTTCGCCACCCGGGTGATCGGTCCGGTGGTCAGCTACGACGCAGCCCACGGCAGTGAGTTGGTGCCCACTCTCGACGCATTCCTGCGCGCGGACGGATCATGGAGCCGCTGCGCCGAGGCGATGCGTCTGCACGTGAACACCGTGCGCTACCGGATCAGCCGGGTCGAGGAGGTCACCGGCCGTGACCTGAACCGGCTGGAGGACCGGGTCGACATGCTGCTCGCCCTCCGCTCCCTCCCCCTCAAGCGTTGATCACCGTCGGTTCGGATCGTCGCGCTCGACGGTCGCCTCTATGAGGCCGTAAGGGCGGCCGGCGGCGTAGAAGACCTCGCCGGGGTTGTCGAGCCCGAACGGGCTCAGGTCGACCGCGAAGTGGTGCTTGTTCGGCGCCTTCAAGTGGATCTCCGCGATGTCCGGACGGGCCTCGAGCACCGCCCGGCCCATTTCCCACAGCGTGTGCTGCAGGGCCTTGCTGTGGACCGTCGCGAACCGCTCCAGCAGTATCGCCCGGGTTTGGGAGTACCCGGCCGACCAGTCGCCCTCGGGCCTCTCATACCGCCACCTCGCCTCCAGCGACGTCGCGAGGATGCGGTCGGCGGCGTCGGCGAGCGTGGTGTAACCGTCGCGCAGGAAGCCCTGAAACTCCGAGCCGGTCGATTTCAGCACCACCAGGCCCTTCACGCCGGATTCGACGGCGGCCCGGTCACCGTCCTGCACGGTGGCCGTGGTGGTTCGCACGTCCGGCCCACGACGGACGAACGCGTGGTCGTGCCCATGGCCGTCCACCTCGATCCGGTCCCATCCGCACTCATCCACCTCAACCCGAGCCCCCGTGACCGACGGGGTGCCGGAGACGAAGTGCCGCGCGAGTCTCAACGCGAAGTCCTCTATCTCGCCGACGCCGTGTTCCTTGGCGTAGGCGAACACGGTGTTCTTCTGGGTGTCGGTGGGCAGGACAGCGGACTGGTCGCCGGACACGTGAGCGGCTTCGAACTCGCCCTGCAGCGAGGTCGACACCAGCAGGTCTCGGATCGAGTGCCGAGGCGTGTCGCGATAGATACGGACCAGGTGTGTCTCGGCCTTGCCGTACCGGTTGGGCCCCAGGACGATTCCCATCGATCAGCTCCCCCGGTACGTCGTGAACCCGTACGGGCTCACCAGCAGCGGAACGGGGTAATGAGCGCTGGAGTCGGCGATCTCGAACTCCACTGCCACCCGCGGGTAGAAGCTCTGCTGGCCGAGCGACGCGAAGTAGGTTCCGGTGTGGAAGATCAGCCGGTACAGCCCAGGCGGCAGCTCATCCGGGCCGAGCCCGCCGATCCGCCCGTCCTCGTCCGTGACCGCCTCGGCGAGCACTGCATCGTCTGCGGACCGTTCCAGCCGGACCGTGACGCCGGCGGCCGGCCGGCCCCTCGAGGTGTCGAGTACGTGCGTGGTCAGCATGCTCACCGCCGTCGGCTCCCTTCGGCCAGCAACTGCTCGAGACGGATTCGATTTATCTTGCCGAGCTCAGTGCGCACCACTCGCCGCTCCGTCGCGGGCTCATTGGTGAGGCGATCGTTGAGGATCGCCAGCAACTCGTCCGCGCTCTTGCCGGTGGCGCAGACCAGGTAGACGTGGCCGAAGCGCTGCTCGTACGCGCGGTTCGCGTCGGCCAGGGCGGCGTGGACGTCGTGCGCCGCGTTCGCAACGCCGGCCTGCTCTTGAACCGACCAGGCCGAATGACCGCCGCCGGGACGCTCGCCGATCCGCGGATGGCCGGCCAGTGCCTCGTCGATGTCCCGCTCGGCCAGTTCGGACAGCGCGGAATCGGCCGCTCTGTACACGTCCTCAGCGGCGGAGTAGGGACGGCCATCGAGCACCATGCGGGCCCCCCGGCGGGACGAGCAGCACGCCGTCAGGGTGCTCTCCGCCTCGTCCGGAGGCAGCGAGTTGAACGCGGCAAGCCCGAGCCCGTCGAGCTCGGCCATCAGCACACTCCCTCTACCGGCATGCAAGACGACCGCCACCCTAACGCCATTGTTCATGTTGGCGGGCCAGCCCGTTCGCGGCGGGGTGACCGCACTCGTGCCTTTCGCATTCCGGGCGCCGGTGGAGGTGTTGATCGGTAGGAATGTCCCGTCGGTGTCGTGGTTTCCACGAGATGCCGGGCCTGGTCAATGAGACGGACTGCCCAGCCCGGCATGTCTCTCACGTAATTGCCGCGTTCACACAGTCCACGTCCGTTGCCCGGAGTCGTCGGTCCACCTGCTGCGTGGGGTTGGATGTGATCTAGGTGCCGGATCGGCGCATCGCAGTAGGCGTCGCGGCAGATGCGGTCGCGGTAGACCAACAGCTTGGCGAGTGCGCCGTCGAACCGGCGGCGCCGGGGGTCGCAGTCGACGAGGATCCCGGTGACCGGGTCCGTGAACAACCGCCGCACGAACACCCTGGCGGTGGAACCCTCGCCTGTCGGGACATCACCGCCCCCGGCGATGTCCCGGGCGAGTTCGGCGGGAATCGGCCCGTATCCACAAAGCTCGGCTGGTTCGTCGTCGCCGGTCAGCAGGGAGGTGTCGGTCATCACCAGCCCGATCTCGGCCGAGACCGCCTCCGCAGCGGATTGCCCAGTGAGCCGCTGCACGAGCGTGTCGGCCATGATCTGACCCCGCGACCGGCCGTCCCCAGTAGCAATCAGCGTGTCCGCCTGGCGGCGCAGCGCCGCGTACGCGGCGACGCCCTGTTCACAGGGCAGCAGCGCCGAGACGATGGCCATGGTGTCCGGGGCCGGGCGGATACTCACCCGCCGGTCCTCCCGGGCGTTGCTCGCGCGTAGGACCGCGCCGGCCTGGTCGATTTCGATCGCCAGCCGGCGGGCCGCGGCTTCGGCACGCCGCGGACTCAACTGTGGGAGCTGGTCGGCCAGCCGCTTGTCCAGCAGCAGCCGATCCTCGGCGGCCAAATGCGAGGTTTCGGTGGTCACGATCGTGGCCACATGCTCGGACACCTCACCGTGCTGCAGCAGCTCGAAGGTTTCCGGCATGTCTTGAATCAAGGCTCGGGCTTGGGATACTTGCCGAGCCGCCGAGGCCGGGGACACCTTCCGGGCCAGGCCGATCTGCTCCGGGATACCTCGCCTTGCCTAGCGGGCCTCGATGCCCATGGCCTTGTTCGCCGCCGCCTGGGACGCCGCGAAATCGGCCACGACACGCAACTGGGCCGCATACACCGCGCCCTTCAACCTCTCCAACGCCGCGATCACGTCAATCCGCATCGCGTCATCCTCGGCAGCCGACGGCACGCCGGCCAGCTCGCCGAGCATCTCAGCGAGCCGCTTGGCCACCATCGGTTCGTACATACGTACGACTCTATAGGCTGGCTCCGACACTGGCGCGCTTGTTCGGATCTCTCATGGGCAGACTGTGAGGAACCTCCGGATGGGAGAGTTGCCAGCATGGCAGCGCGAATCGTCATCGAGAACGCGACCATCGCCACCGTCGACGCGGCGGCTACCGAGATCCCGTCCGGCCATGTGGTGATCGAAGGCAACCGGATCTTGGCCGTCGGAGCCGGCCCGGCCCCAGAACCGACACCGGGCACGACGCAACGCCGAATCGACGCCACTGGGCACCTGGTCACGCCCGGCCTGGTCAACACCCACCATCACTTCTACCAGTGGCTGACCCGCGGTCTGGCGCAGGATGCGATCCTGTTCGACTGGCTCACCACGCTGTATCCGGTGTGGGCCCGCATCGACGAGGACTCCGTCTACGCCGCGGCACGCGGCTCGATCACCTCGCTGCTGCTGTCCGGCTGCACGACCGCATCAGACCACCACTACCTCTTTCCCCGCGGCGCCGGCGACCTGCTGAGCAGCGAGATCCGCGCCGCCCGCGAACTCGGGCTGCGCCTGCACGCGTGCCGCGGTTCGATGGACCTCGGCCGGTCGGCCGGCGGACTGCCTCCCGACTTCGCGGTCGAGGACATCGACACCGTCCTGGCCGCCAGCGCCGATGCCGTCGAGACACATCACGACCCGTCGACGGACTCGATGCTGCGGATTGCGGTCGCCCCGTGCTCGCCGTTCTCGGTCACCACCGACCTGCTCCGCGAGTCGGCCGCGCTCGGCCGCCGGCTCGGCGTCCGGCTGCACACCCACGGGTCGGAGACCGTCGAGGAGGAGGCGTATTGCCTCGAGCGCTTCGGCCTGCGCCCGACCGACTACCTGGAGTCGGCGGGCTGGCTCGGCAGCGACGTGTGGATGGCGCACTGCGTCCACCTCGATGACGACGACATCGCCCGGTTCGCCGCAACGGGTACCGGAGTGGCGCACTGCCCGTCCTCGAACGCCCGGCTGGGCGCCGGCATCGCCCGGCTACCGGAGATGCTGGCCGCCGGTGTACCGGTCGGCCTCGGGGTCGACGGTGCGGCGTCCAACGAGAGCGGCGGCCTGGCCTCGGAGCTTCGGGCTGCGATGTTGTTCGCCCGGGCGCGAAGCGGGCCGAGCGCGCTGACCGCGCGGCAGGCCTTGTGGCTGGGCACCATGGGCGGCGCCGGGCTGCTCGGCCGGGCGGACGAGCTGGGCTCGCTCGAGACGGGAAAGCTGGCCGATCTTGCCGTCTGGACAGTCGACGGCGTCGAACACTCGACTATCGAGGACAAGGTCGCCGCTCTCGTCATGGCTGCCCCACCGCCGCTCGCGCTGCTCGTAGTCAACGGCCGCGTGGTCGTCGAGGACGGCCGGCTACTAACTGCGGACCCGGCGACGATTGCTCGCGACGCATCCCGCGCCGCTCGCCGGTTGTTCGAGTCGAGCTGACAGGCGTTTCGTGCCCGTTCGCCCACAGGTACCGGAAGCCGTGATCCCCCAGCGACCGGAGAAAGGTCCCGAGTGCCCCGGCAAAATGGGGCGGATCGATCACTTACTCCGCCCGCGTGACGGTGACCGTTACCGGGTTGCTGATGATGTCGAGCACCGGAGACGTCCGCTGGACGTACCGGCACAGGTCGTCGATCTGCTCGGGAGTCGCTTCGGCATCGACCCGGTAAGTCACGGCGATGCCCTGGTACCCGGCCCGGGTCTCCTCCGACAGGCCGAGGAAGCCGTGCAGGTCGAGCTCGCCTTCCAGGTCGAACTCGAGGCTGCGCACCTCGATACCCTGGGCCGCGGCGTTGTACGCGAAGCCGATCGCCAGGCACGATGCCAGGGCGTGCAGCACGGTTTCGACGGCGTTCGGCGCCCGGTTGTGTCCGAGCAGCACCGGTGGTTCGTCACCGTCCAGCGTGAACGGCGCGGTGCGCGTCGAGTCCTCCTGGCCGGCGGCCCAGAAGCCCTGGATCGATGTGCGGCTGTGGCCGCCGCCGAGCCAGGTGTTGTGTGCGCGGAACCGGAACGTCGCCAGGGCGGGGTCGTTCTGGATCGCGCCGACAGTTTCAACGAGCTGCGTCACGTTGACCCCGTTGCGGGTGTCCTCAGTCGTGGTGGACATGGGTCGTCCCTCCCTCGGTCGTGGGCACAGGGGTGCCCAGCGGATCCGGCCGGCTGCCGGATCCGTTGTGTTGGTTGCCGGGACCCGCTACGGCTTGAACGCGCGCATCACCATGCTGTGTGCGCCGAATCCGCCCGCCGTGACTCTCGTCGATTCGCTGGTGCTGGCGGAGAAGTAGTCGAGTTCGCCGAGCCGCTCGACCTCGCTGAACCCCACCGCCCGGAACATGTTCAGGTAGTCCGCTTCGGTAGTGGCGCCGACGATGCACTCGGCCCACAACTGAGGCTTGGCGCGGCAGGCATCCGATGGGAGGTCCGCCACGACGATGTCGGCGATCTGGACCCGCCCGCCGGGCCGCAGCACCCGGTGGATCTCCGCGATTGCCGCGCGCTTGTCGGGTACCAGGTTGATCACGCCGTTACTCGTGACGACATCGACCGACGCGTCCGGCAACGGCAGGACCTCGGCGTTGCCCTCGAGCACGTCGACGTTGGAAAGACCGGCCAGCCGTGCGTTGGCGGCGCACTTCTCCCGCATCGCCGCGGTCATATCCACCCCGATGGCGCGACCGGCCGGACCGACGAGCAGCGCGGCCAGCAGCGCGTCGGTGCCGGAACCAGAACCGATGTCAAGGACGGTGTCGCCGGCTCGCACGACACCTGCGGCGAACGGGTAGCCGACGCCGGCGAACGACTCCACAGCGGTCACCGGCAGCTGATTCAAGTAGTCGGCGGGATAGCCGACGTGCTCGAGCGCGCGCCGACCGGTCGGAAAGTGGTACTCCTGGTCCGGCCTTGCCGCGACGGACGTGTACATCGCCTGGACCGCGTCGAAGATGACGTCGCGCTGCTCGGAAGTGATAACGACCATGACAGATCTCCCTAGGTCGGCTCGGCTACTCGCCGGCCGGCGCGGTGAACTCGCGGATGAGGTTGTTGATCCGGCCCGCGAGCTCGGGCCGGACGGGTTCTCGGCCCAGTTCCCTGACTCCCTGCTTCAGGTGCCACTCGAACTCGGCGCGCGAGAAGCAGCTCCGGCAGGTGGCGAGGTGACGCTCCATCTCAGCGTGCTCATGCTCACCGAGCTCGCGATCGAGGTGGGCGGCGAGCAAGCGCAGCGCCTCGGCGCAACTGGTGATTTCAGTTCTCGTCATTCCGATTGCTCCTCGTCGTGCAGGGGAGAGCTGGGCCGAAGGCCGGCCTCGCGGGCGTTCTCCCAGAGCGCCTTCTGCAACATGCTCCGGCCGCGCGCAAGCCTTGACCGCACCGTGCCGATCGGCACGTCCAATGCGGTGGCGACCTCGCGGTACGGCATTTCGCGGACGTCCACAAGTACCACCACAGTCCGGTACGGGTCGGGCAGCCCGTCTATCGCGCTAACGAGGTCGTCCCGCAGCAGGCGGTTGAGGAAATCCTGCTCCGGGTTGCCCCACCACAGCAGAATCGGTTGGTGGAGATGCTCGAACAACGAGAACTCCTCCACACCCATCGGTTCGGCCTCGTGGCGGCTGCGGGTTGTGCGGTATCGGGAGATGAAC
>DATHUM010000122.1:0-9874 GCA_035462225.1 Jiangellaceae bacterium
AGCCGTCCGTCGATCTCGCGGGTGACGACCTGCGGCTTGCCGACCGTGAGCTCGAACCCCTCGCGCCGCATCGTCTCGACGAGCACCGCCAGCTGGAGCTCGCCGCGGCCCTGGACCTCCCATGCGTCGGGCCGCTCAGTCGGCAGCACGCGCAGCGACACGTTGCCCACCAGCTCGGCGTCCAGCCGCTCCTTGACCAGGCGCGAGGTGAGCTTGGTCCCGCCGGACCGACCCGTCAACGGCGATGTGTTGGCGCCGATGGTCATCGACAGCGCCGGCTCGTCGACCATGATCAGCGGAAGCGGCCGCGGGTCGTCGATGTCAGCGAGCGTCTCGCCGATGGTGATGTCCGGAATGCCGGCGATGGCGATGATGTCGCCGGGGCCGGCAGCCTGCGCCGGAACCCTGTCCAGGGCGGAGGTCATCAACAGTTCGGTGATCTTCACCGGCTGGATCGACCCGTCCCTGCGGCACCAGGCGACCTGCTGGCCCTTACGGATCTCACCGGCGTGTACGCGGCACAGGGCCAGCCGGCCGAGGAACGAAGAGGCGTCCAGATTTGTCACCTGGGCCTGCAGGGGTGCCCCGGCGTCGTACGAAGGGGCCGGGATCGTCGCCAGAATGGTGTCGACAAGCGGCTTGAGGTCCGCAGAGGCGGGCCTGGCGCCGTCGGCCGGCCGGTCCAGCGACGCCTCGCCGTCGCGTGCGCACGCGTAGACGATCGGAAAGTCCAGTTGGTCCGCACCGGCGGCGTCGTCGTCGAGCAGGTCCATGAACAGCTCGTACGTCTCTTCGACGACCTCCGCGATGCGTGCGTCCGGACGGTCGGTCTTGTTGACGACGAGCACGATCGGCAGCCGCGCGGCCAGCGCCTTGCGTAGGACGAAGCGGGTCTGCGGCAGCGGTCCCTCCGACGCGTCGACCAGCAGCACCACCCCGTCGACCATGGCCAAACCGCGCTCGACCTCGCCGCCGAAGTCCGCGTGCCCCGGGGTGTCGATGATGTTGATCGTCGTCTCGCCCCACTGCACGGCGGTGTTCTTGGCCAGGATCGTGATGCCCTTCTCCCGCTCGAGATCCCCGGAGTCCATCACTCGGTCGGCGACCGCCTGGTGGGCGCCGAACGCGCCGGACTGCCAGAGCAGGGCGTCGACGAGCGTCGTCTTGCCATGATCGACATGGGCCACGATGGCGATGTTGCGCAGCTCGCTGCGGACAGGCATATGGGGGTGCTCGTTTCTACGCGAAAGGGGTGACGTTCAATAGTACGGCGCTCGGACAGGCGACCCGGTTGTCCAGAAGGGCGTTCGCCTGGGTGAATAGCCGAGGGGGCGCTCTCAAGGTCACAGTCTGGTTGCGGAATGTTGTGGCATCCCGCCGGATTTGCATCCGGCCCCGCGGACGCCTACAACTATCCGGGGGTAGTCGGCGCACGGCTGGCCGCGCGCCGGCGTGGGGCGCTCACCTACGCACGCCGCTAGGTGCACCAAGCAGGGCATGGGGCCCTTGACCCGAGGAGGACGTCCATGCGAGTCGGATCTCGCACGGCAGCGGTAGCCGGTGCGGCCGGAATCGCTCTTGTATTGGCCGCTTGTGGCGGCGGTACGGACGACGAGGGCGGGGCTTCGTCCGCACCCGCGGGCAGCATCGTCATCGGTGGGTGTAACCCGGAGAACCCGCTCATTCCGAGCGCCACCAACGAGGTGTGCGGGGGCAACCCGCTCGATGCCGTCTTCTCCGGTCTTATCCGGTACGACCCCGAGACCGGCGAAGCGGTCAACGAGATCGCCCAGTCCATCGAATCCGACGACAACATCGTCTGGCGAGTCACGCTCGAGGACGGGTGGACGTTCCACGACGGCTCGCCGATCACGGCGCAGAGCTTCGTCGACGCGTGGAACTGGGGAGTCCACGGCGAGAACTCCGCCTACTCGCTCAACGAGTACTTCTTCGAGCCCATCAAGGGTTACGAGGAGTCGCGCGGCGAGTTCGACGACGAGGGCAACTACGTGCCGGGGTCTGGGGCCGAGACGTTGTCGGGCCTCGAGGTCGTCGACGAGTTGAACTTCACCATCACCCTGAAGGCGCCGGAGGCGGGTTTCCCGCAGCGGCTCGGCTACACCGCGTTCTTCCCGCTGCCCGAGGGCTTCTACGCCGACCCGGACGCGTTCGGCCAGCAGCCGATCGGCTCGGGGCCGTTCCGGCTGGCCAGTTGGAACCAGAACCAGAATCTCCAACTCGAGGCGTACGAGGGTTACCAGGGCGAGGTCAAGCCGAAGGCCGAGCAGATCACCTTCCGCATGTACCAACAGCGCGACGCCGAGTACGCGGACCTGCTCGCCGACAATGTCGACGTGGTGACTCAGCTACCACCGAGCGCGCTTGCCGGCGAGGCGTACAAGGCCGACCTGGGTGAACGGTACGTCGAGCGGGAGACCGGTGTGATCTACACGATCACGTTCGCCTCACCAGAGGTCAACCCCGAGGTGGACGACGCGAACCTGCGCAAGGCCGTCTCGTTGGCCATCAACCGCGAGCTGATCATCGACAACATCTTCCAGGGCCAGTTCACTGCCGCCACCGGCTGGGTCTCGCCCGTGGTGGAGGGCTACTTGCCCGACCAATGCGGCGACCTCTGCGAGTACGACGCCGAGTTGGCCCGCACCTACCTGGCCGACTCCGGGTTCGAGGGTCCGATCACCTTCGGATACAACGGTGACGGCGCGCACGACGAATGGGTGAACGCTGCGTGCAACAGCATCAGCAACGCTCTCGACATCGAGTGTCAGCCCCAATCCGTCCCGCTGTTCGCGGAGTTCAGGCAGCAGATCAACGCTCGCGAGACCGGTGATATGACGATGTTCCGCACCGGCTGGCAGATGGACTACCCGTCGATCGAGAACTTCCTGGTGCCGCTTTACGCAACCGGGGCGTCGGCGAACGACAACGATTACAGCAACCCCGAGTTCGACGAGCTCGTCGGCCAGGCTGCGCAAGCCCAGGATGACGAGGCCTTGGCGCTCTACCAGGAAGCCGAGCGTCAACTCGTCGACCAGATGCCGGTCATCCCGCTGTGGTACGGAAAGACGATCGCGGGTTTTTCGACGAGGGTTGCGCCGGACTCGGTGAAGATCACGCCGTTCGGGACGCTGGACCTGCTCAGCATCACCGGGCGCTGAGCAACGCCGCACCAGGCAATGGGGCGCTACGTCACTCGGCGACTGCTGCAGATGATCCCTGTGGTCATCGGGACGACGTTCCTCATCTATACCCTGGTTTGGGCACTGCCCGGTGATCCGTTCGCGGGCAAGTGCGGCGACCGGCCGTGCCCGCCCGACTATGTCGCGGCGATGACCGCCAAATTCAACCTGAACGAACCGCTGCCGGTGCAGTACCTGGCTTATCTGGGCCGGCTGGTACGAGGTGATTTCGGGGAGACGTTCAGCGGGATCAGCGTGGCCGATGCGCTCGTGCGGGTGTTTCCGACGACTGTCAAGCTGGCGCTGCTGGCGATCGCAATAGAGATCGCGATCGGTATCGCGGCCGGTGTGGTGGCCGCCATCCGGCGTGGATCGTTCGCGGACACCCTGGTGCTGGTGAGCACGCTGGTCGTGATCTCTGTTCCGGTCTTCGTGATCGGTTACGCACTGCAGTTCATGCTCGGCGTCAACCTGTCCCTGTTCCCCGTAACCGTGTCGGCCGAGGCGACAGTATTCGAGTTGATGCTGCCGGCGTTCGTCCTGGCCAGCACGTCGCTTGCCTATGTGGCCCGGCTGATGCGAGCAAACCTGGCCGAGAATCTGCGTGCGGACTTCGTGCGCACTGCCACGTCCAAGGGGTTGAGCCGCCGCCGAGTCGTCGGAGTGCATACCCTCCGGGCCTCTGTGATTCCCGTCGTGACGTTCATCGGCGCGGACCTCGGTACCCTGCTCGGCGGCTCCATCGTGGTGGAGGGCATCTTCAATATCGACGGCGTGGGTGGGCTGATCTTCGCAAGCATCCGCCGGTACGAAGGGGCGATGGTCACGGGGGCGGTCACCGTTCTGGTTCTCATCTTCCTGCTGGTGAACCTGCTCGTCGACCTGCTCTACGCGATGCTCGATCCAAGGATCCGGTATGACTGAGACACGGATCGACGTCCAGCCGCCGAGTGAACCGGGCGCGTCGGCGACGGTTCCGCGCCGGCAGTTCGTCAGGCGAGCGCGCGGACCACGGCATCGCGCTCACCGGCCGCGTTCGCTCATTCGAGATGCGTGGCACGACCTGCGGCGCAGTCCCGTCTTCGTCGGGTCCGTGGTAGTGATCGCCCTACTGGTGACGATGGCCGCGTTCCCGGGATTGTTCACCAACGCCAGCCCGACGTTCTGCGATCTGAACTTCAGTCGACAGGGGCCGAGCGCGAGCGCGTGGTTCGGGTACGACGTCCAGGGCTGCGACGTCTATGCCCGGACAATCCACGGGGCCCGAGCATCCATCCTTGTCGGCGTGCTGTCGACGGTCGGCATCGTGCTGATCGGGGGACTGATCGGAATGCTGGCCGGCTTCTACGGCCGGTGGGTGGATGCTGTGTTGTCGCGGTTCCTGGAGATCTTCTACGGCATTCCATTCCTGCTCGGCGGCATTCTGGTGCTCGCGTCGTTCCCGTCCGATGCTGGGACGCCCCAGTGGGTAACGATCAGCAAGGTGTCCCTGACGCTGTCCGTACTCGGTTGGACAGCCCTGGCCAGGATCATGCGCTCCACCGTCCTGCAGGTACGGCACGCAGACTACGTGCAGGCCGCCCGTGGCCTGGGTGCCACCGGTGCCCGGCTGCTGCGTCGGCACGTGTTGCCGAACGCGATGGCCTCGGTGATCGTTTACGCAACGATCATCCTGGGCGTACTCATCGCGACCGAGGCCACGCTGTCGTACCTGGGTATCGGGCTGCAGCCGCCGGTTGTGTCCTGGGGAGTCGATATCAGCCACGCGACCACGTACATCCGGCAGTCGCCGCACATGCTGCTGTTTCCCGCCACCTTCCTATCGGTGACCGTGCTGGCGTTCATCATGCTCGGCGACGCTGTGCGAGACGCGCTCGATCCCAAGCTGCGGTAGCCAACCGAAGCTGCCACAGCACCGCGCCTTACCGGCTGCGCGTTCCGTCCGTGCGCTCCTTGCGGTCGATAACATCTACGAGGGCTGGCAGGCCGGTGGCAACAACCTCGCCTACCAACTCGTGATCGATGGATTCAAGCTGCAGGGTTGCGGACCGGGCTTCGTAGCGGGCCGTGACGCGATCATCGCTGCGGATGTGGCTCTGACCGGTGGCGATAACAAGTGCACGCTGTGGGCATCGTTCGCCCGTCGCGGTCTTGGATTCAGCGCAGTGCAGGGCACTACCAACCGTGACGACAATGAGGAGGCGTTCGACACGCATCCAGACTGCCTGGCTGGATTCGGGCAACCGGTCGACGGTACATACGGCGATCTGCACACCGTCGTCGCTGGGGACGTAGTCCCGCTGCGGTTCGATCTCGGCAGTGATCGGGGGCTCGACATCTTGGCCTCCGGCTCGCCGTACTCGCGGGAGGTCGATTGCGACTCGCTCCATCCGGTGAGCCAGTTGGAGAGCTCGCTGACCCCGCGGTCGGTACCGGTCGCGGCGGAAACGCCGGGCAACTCAGGCCTGTCGGTGAACCGGCAGGGCGGCTAGCGGAGCCTCGGGTCCAGAGCGTCGCGAAGCGCGTCACCCATCAAGATGAACGCGAGCACCGTGAGGAACAGCAGCCCCGCGGGGAAGAGCAGCAGACCCGGGAGTTGCAGGAAATACACCTGGTGCTGGGTGATCATGACACCCCAGGTGATGGCCGGTGCCTGTAGGCCGACGCCGAGGAAGGTGAGGGTGGCCTCGACGGCCACGAAACTCCCCAACAGGATCGTCGCGTACACGACGACTGGCGCGATGGCGTTGGGGAGTATGTGCTTGAACATGAGCCGCGAGTTCGACCCGCCGAGCGCACGGGCCGCTTGCACGTAGTCCAGCGTCTTCGCCGACAGCACGCCGCCGCGCATGATACGAGCGATGTACGTCCAGCTCAGCAACACCAAGACCAGTGCGACCGTCCACACGTTGCGGATCTTTAGCACGGTGAGGAACACCACGGCTCCGAGGAGGAACGGCACGCCGAGGAAAATGTCGATCACCCGGGAGATGAGCGTGTCCGTCCATCTGCCGTAGAAGGCCGCCAGCATGCCGAGAACACCACCGAGCAGCACCACGCCAGCGGTGGCAACGACTGCGATGATCAGCGACTGTCGCGCGCCGTAGATCGCGTGGGCGTAGTAGTCGCATCCGACGATGCTGGTGCCGAACCAATGCTCGCTGCTCGGTGGGAGGCGAGCCTGGGATACGTTGCACGCCCGAGGATCTATGCTCGTCCACAGCCTGGGAACGACCGCCATCGACGTGACCACTATGATCCAAGCCAGCGAGATCAAGAAGATCGGGTTGCGGCGCAGCTGGCGCCAGGCGTCCCCCCACAGGCTCGCGGCACGTTCCCGTTCCGGCGCCGCGCCTGGCTTTTCGACCTCAGTCGAAGCGGTAGTGACGTCACTCATAGCGGATCCTGGGGTCGAGTATGGCGTAGAGAATGTCCACCAGCAGGCTGGTGATCAAGTAGACGAGAACGAGGAAGGTGGCGCCACCGATCACGACCGAAGCCTCTCCTGTGCGTGCGGAAGCCACGACGAGTCGGCCGATGCCGGGCACGTTGAAGATCGTCTCGGTGATGAGCGCGCCGCCGATCAGGGTACCGAGGTCGACGCCAAGGAACGTGACGACCGGGATCAGCGAGTTGCGCAGCGTGTGCACCCCTACGACTCGGTTCGTTCCCAGGCCCTTGGCCTTGGCCGTCCGGACGTAGTCAGACCTGGTGTTCTCCAGGATGCTGGTGCGAGTCAAGCGCGCAGCGGCGGCGAGCGAGACGCTACCCAGGACCAGCCCCGGGATGATCAGGCTTGCCCATGGATAGTCGCTCTTGTAAACCGAACCGAATACGCCCTGAGATATGAGGTCCGGTATCCAATCAACACCACGTAGCACATTCCCGAACTGGACACCGACGAACTCGCGGACGACGAACCCGAGTACAAAGATGGGAATCGCGATGACGGTCACGGTCGAGATCTTGACCAGGTAATCCCAGAAGCTGCCGTTGCGGAGGCCGGCCAGCACACCGGCGATGATGCCGACCACGGCCTCGAAGAGCAATGCGATCAGCGCCAGCCGGACGGTATAAGGCAGGGACTCGGCGATCAGCTCCGTGACCGGGCGGAGCCGGAAGTTCACCCCAAAGTCCCAGTGCAGAAAGATGTTCTGCATCCGATCGACGAACAGCCCTACGCAAGGGTCTCCCTTGCGCGTCAAGCATTCGTCACCCAGGCCGAGCGCCTCGCTCAGGTTCTGTAGCAGTTCAGGCGGGGGGGTGCGGTCGCCGAAGAGCGCGCGGACCGGGTTGGCGGAGAACTGGATGCCGATTGACGTCAGATAGTGCAGCAGGAACATCGCGCCCAGCACGGTGGGGATGAACTGGAGCAGGCGCCTCATGACGTAACGCCCCACGGGCGTTCCTCCTCTCGACGTTCGGGGTGACGGCGGTGGGCCCAAGAAGCCCAGGCCGTCACCCCGAACGCGTTGACTACGACTCGGTCAGCGGTTGAACTGACCGTGTCGGCCCTACTCCGATGCCATCACCATCTGACCGTACTCGGGTTCATTGATGGGGTTCCACACGAAGTTCTCGACGTTATCCGACCAGACCGCGATCTCGTCGGCCCACCACATCGGGACGACCGGCATGTCCGCGAGGACGAGGTCCTCGGCTTGCTGGTAGAACGGGATGGCCTCTTCCAGCGAAGCGGCCGAGTCGCCCTGGCGGATGAGGTCGTCGAACTCCGGGTTGTCGTAGTTGGCGTTGTTGGAGCTACCACCGGTGCCGTACAGCGGCGCCAGGTAGGTCTCCATCACCGGGTAATCCGGACCCCACCCGAGGCGGAAGGCGCCTTCGAACTCATCGGCGTCCGAGCGGGCCAGGTACTCCGGGAAGTCCAGATTGACCGCGAGCTCGTAATCGATGCCGAGGTTCTCCCGCAGCTGGTCGCCGACCGCCTGCAGCCAGTCCTCGTGACCGGCACCTGCGTTCGCCTCGAGCTTCAGGGTGCCCCCCTGCCAGCCGCCGGCCTCTTCGAGAAGCTGCTGGGCGCGCTCGGGGTCGTACTCGCAGAACTCGCAGACGCCCTCGCGATAGCCGTCGAAGTTCGGGCTCACCAGCCCGGTGGCCGGCGTACGTGTGCCGTCGAAGACCGCGTCGATGATCGGCTGGCGGTCGATCGCCAGCGAGATGGCCTGCCGGACCCGCGCGTCCTCGAACTGCGGGAGGTACAGCGGGAGGCCGACGTAGGTGAAGCCGTCACCCGGCAGCTGCAGGTGCGTCTCCAGCGCTGTGACCTCTGCGATCCGCGCCGGCGGCACGGTGTACATGACGTCGATCTCACCGGCCTGGTACGCGGCGTAGGCTGCGTCCACGTCGGTGAAGATCTGGTACTCAAGGACATCTGGATTCGACTTGCCCTCGTCCGGGTAGTCCTCGAACCGGGTCAGCGTGATGCCGACGTTGTGCTGCCACTCGCCTTCGATCTGGTACGGGCCGTTGCCGATCGGCGTCTCGTTGCAGGCGTCGAAGTCGGCCAGGCACTCCTCGGCCACCGGGTAGAAGCCGGAGTAACCAAGGATCGCCTCGAGACCGACGAACGGCTCCTTCAGCTCGACCTGGAACGTCATGTCGTCGACCTTGGAAAGGCCGGAAAGCTCGTCGGCGCCGGTCTCCTGTGCCTCGTCGATACCGACGATGCGCGACATGAAGTACGCGTTGTTCTGTGCGTTGTCGCCGTCGGCCGCATAGTTCCAGGCCCGGATGAATGCGTCGGCGTCGACCGGTTCGCCGTTGTGGAACGTGTAGCCGTCCTTGACCTTGATGGTCCAGGTCTGGTTGTCCTCGGACTCGATCGACTCGGCTAGGTCAAGGTAGGGCTTGCCCTCTTGGTCATAGTTAACAAGGCCGCTGTACAGCTGGCGAATGACCAGAATCGACGGCTGATCGTCACCGGCGGTCGGGACGAGGAAGGCGGGCTCGGACGAGTAGATTCGAAGCGTCCCACCCTCGGCAACGGCTGGCGTTTCGGCCTCTTCCGCCGTGCCCTCGCCGTCGTCGTCGTCGTCACCGCCGCAGGCGGTAGCCAGCAGCGCCACTGCGGCGGCAGTGGCGGCCAGTTTGAATGGCGTGCTTGCACGCATTGGGGTCCTCCTCATGAGGCTGCGTAAGGCGTCATCAAGTGTCTTGAGACTGGTCCAGGGTAGTCATTGGTTACGGTCGCCCCAAACCGGAACCGGTACAATCGGATCAACCGTTATCAACCCGCTACCAGAACGTTTGCGAACGGGTTGTTTTCTTCCAAGTCGCATCTTCGTCGTTATGATGCAGCGCGATGTCGGCTATGACCATCAAGCCATGGCCGCGGTTGTAAGAGAGGACTAACGTGGCAACGACTTCCCCCACACCCGCGCCCGAGGCGCCGTTGGCCGGTGAAGCGCCATTGCTGGAGGTCGAGAACCTTCAGGTGGAGTTCCGCACCCGGGACGGCTTGGCCAAGGCGGTCAATGGCGTGTCGTTCACCGTCGACGAAGGCCAGACCCTCGCTATCCTGGGCGAGTCCGGGTCGGGAAAGAGCGTGACCGCGCAGGCGATCATGGGCATCCTGGACAGCCCACCGGGCTTCGTCACGGGCGGCTCGGTTCGGTTCCGCGGGCAGGACCTGCTGGCCCTGCCCGAGGACGACC
>DATHUM010000123.1:0-15231 GCA_035462225.1 Jiangellaceae bacterium
CCCAGTCACCAGTCCCAAGTGGGCCGCCCACCAGGCCAGACTACGAACCTCCAGGCTCGCGGCCATGTAGGTACGTCGGGCCGCCTGCTGAACGTGATCGATCGGGACGCGGTCGTGGGTTGGTACGAGGCGAACGCGCGAGACCTCCCGTGGCGATCATCCGACCGCACTCCGTGGGGTGTCCTGGTCAGCGAGGTTATGCTCCAGCAGACTCCGGTCGCGCGGGTCATGCCGGTCTGGCGCACCTGGCTCGACCGGTGGCCGGTGCCGGCCGCCTTGGCGGCAGAACCACCCGCCGAGGCGATCCGCGC
This sequence comes from Jiangellaceae bacterium, assembly GCA_035462225.1. Taxonomy (GTDB): domain Bacteria; phylum Actinomycetota; class Actinomycetes; order Jiangellales; family Jiangellaceae; genus JASLBX01. Next base: position 312 of record DATHUM010000123.1, read on the forward strand.
CTGGGGTCGGCTCGGTTACCCGCGGCGCGCACTCCGGCTTCACGGCGCGTCCGTCGCCATCCTCGAGCGTCACGGTGGCAGCGTCCCGGCACAACACGAGGATCTGCTCGCCCTCCCCGGCGTCGGCGAGTACACCGCGGCCGCCGTGGCCTCCTTCGCCTTCGGCCAACGACACGTCGTGCTCGACACTAACGTGCGGCGCGTACTTGCCCGGGCGGTATCGGGACGCCCGGTCGCCGCCGCGTCCCCAACCGCGGCAGAGCGGGTACTGGCCCGTTCGGTGCTTCCCCTGGACGGGGCGCCACGCTGGTCCGTCGCGGTCATGGAACTCGGAGCGCTGGTCTGCACCGCGCAGTCGCCCCGGTGTGGCGCGTGCCCGATCGTCGCGCGATGCGCGTGGCGCCTTGCCGGTGCTCCGGACTACGACGGCCCGCGCCGGCGAAGCCAGCGGTGGACCGGCACTGACCGGCAGGCGCGCGGCCGGCTGATGGCCGCCCTGCGTGGCGCGTCGGGCCCAATCGACAAGGCCGAACTCGACCTGGCCTGGCCGGATGATCCCGTGCAGAGAGAACGAGCTCTCGACAGTCTCGTGGCGGACGGACTCGTCGAACCCGTCACCGGCACGTCCTACCGATTGCCGGAATCGGCGGACTACGAAAAAACATAAGAGTCTTGACTGTAGTACGAATCTCGTTAGGCTGAACGCACGGGAATGGCGCGAAATCTTGACCATCTCCCTGTCTCGCCACCCCGAGCCCGCTGTTCCCCCGTCGGCGGGCTCGGGGTGGTCTTCTCACACCCGGTCGATCAGGTCTGCCACCGAGTCGATGACGTGGTTCGGGCGGAACGGAAATGCGTTGACCTCGTCCCTCCGGGTGGATCCGGTCAGCACCAGGTACGTCAGTAGGCCGGCCTCGATGCCTGCGACGATGTCGGTATCCATCCGGTCGCCGACCATGGCAGTGCTCTCGGAATGCGCATCGATCTGGTTCAGGGCACTGCGGAACATCATCGGGTTGGGTTTGCCGATGTAGTACGGATCACGCCTGGTGGCCCGGCTGATCATCGCTGCGACCGACCCCGTCGCGGGAAGCGGTCCGTCCGGCGATGGGCCCGTGGGGTCCGGGTTGGTCGCAATGAACCGAGAACCCGCCTCGACGAGCCGGATCGCCTTGGTGATCGCCTCGAATGAGTAAGTCCGGGTTTCACCGAGGACGACGTAGTCCGGCGCCGCGTCGGTCAAGACGTACCCGATATTGTGCAGCGCCGTCGTCAGTCCTGCCTCGCCGATGACGTAGGCCGATCCGCCCGGGTGCTGGTCGTTCAGGAACTGCGCCGTCGCCAGGGCGGACGTCCAGATCGACTCTTCCGGGACGTCGAGCCCGCTGACGGCGAGCCGGGCGCGCAGATCCCGCGGTGTGTAGATGGAGTTGTTGGTCAGGACGAGGAATGGCAGCCCCCGCCGGCGCAGGGCCGCCAAGAATTCGGCGGCGCCCGGTAGCGCCACCCCCTCACGGATCAGCACGCCGTCCATATCGGTCAGCCAGCTCATGATCTCACGTTCGCTCACGATCACAGCCTGCCCGAACTCCGGCCGCGGCGGGAATTCCCGACGGATTTCGGCGTGCTTTTGTGGCCCGTGCAGCAGCTCCGCAGCGCAACCAGTCCGGTTGACGCCATCATTTCGGGCTGACGCGGGCCAGAGCCTCGACGTAGTCGTCCTTCGGGTCCATCGCAACGGCGATCCGGTAACAACTGGCGGCCTCCGTGGGCCGGCTCTGCCGCTCGAGGGTCCTACCCAGAGCGAACCGGGCGTAGGCGTCGGTGGGATCGCGCTCGATCAGCCACCCGAAGACCTCCTCGGCCCGGCGCAGTTGGGCGGACCGGAAGAACGCCCGGCCGGCCAGCTCCAGCACGGACTTCGCGGGCGAAGGTTCTGCCAGCAGCGGCTCCAGCTCACGGGCAGCACCCAACGGGTCACCGGCGTCGTACAGCACGGCAGCGGCCCGGTATGCAGCCAGCTGATCAGTCATGATGCCTCCGCTCGTCCTTGGGTTCCAGGATCGCAAGCCTGCAACGTCCGGACAAGCGCCAGTCATTCCGCAACCGGTTCGCCACTAGGCCTCCCGGCGGTCCAGCACCGCGTCGAGCCGGCCGCCCTTCGCATCGAGAAGTGCCCGGGCGCCGGCCGCGTCAACTCTGTGTTCGAGCATCACGATGGCCACCTTGACGTGCCGGCCGGCGTCCTCGAGCGCCTTGCGGGCCGAGCGTTCGTCGGCGCCAGTGACGTCGGCAATGATCCGGGTGGCCCGGTCGGCCAGCTTGGAGTTCATCGCTGACAGCTCGACCATGCGGTTGCCGTAGGTGCGACCCAACTTGATCATCGTAATCGTCGAGATCATGTTCAGGACGAGTTTGGTCGCGGTGCCCGCCTTCAACCTCGTCGATCCCGCGATGACCTCCGGACCGACTACCACCTCGATCGGGTGATCAACGGTTCGCGACAACGCGCCGCCTGTGGTGCAGGCGATACCGGCGGTCAGCGCGCCACGACGGCGGGCCTCACCGACAGCCCCGACCACGTACGGTGTCCGTCCGCTCGCCGATATTCCGATGACCACGTCCTTGGGCCCGGCGGCGGCCGCGACGACGGCGGCCGCACCGCCGGCGGAGTCGTCTTCGCTGCCCTCGACCGAGCGCATCAGCGCATCGGGTCCACCGGCGATGATGCCTTGTACCAGGTCGGGGTGGGTGCCGAAGGTGGGCGGGCATTCGGCGGCGTCCAGGACGGCCAACCGCCCGGAGCTTCCCGCGCCGACGTACAGCAACCGCCCGGAGTCGCTGAGCCGCTCGACCACCGCATCGATGGTGGCCGCGATGGCCGGCAGCGTCCGTCCGACCGCCATCGGGACTTCGGCGTCGGCGGCGTTCATCAAACGAGCGATCTCGATGACGGACAGCCGGTCTATGTTGCCGTAGCGAGGATCGCTCTGTTCGGTGGCAAGACTCGCGAATCCGTCAGACATGCGCTTCTACCTCGAGGCGTCGTCGGTACATGGCGAAGACCCGCTCGGCGCGGGCACCTACCGCGCGGGAGTAGAACCGAAGCGGCCCCACCCAGCCGATTTCGGCTCGGCTGAGTCCGGCATCTCGCTGTTCGGCCAGGCAGCGCCGCAGCAGGACCCGCCCGAGCCCCAGCCCGCGAGCGGTCGGCACCGTACCCATGGGACCGAACCACGTCGGGCGCGCGCCCCAGGCGGCAAAGGCCAGCAGCTCGCCGGAGCGCACGGCGAAGTGGCAACCCGAAGCATGCTCGACTTCCCAGGCCCAACTGTCGTTCCAATGGGTGCGGACGAACTCGGCGACGGTGCCCCGCCGGCCCACCGGCGCCGTCCTGACCTCGACGCCCACCCCGGCAAGGCGGCGGACGTCAATGTCGGTGGACAGGTCTCTGGACAGATCGGCGGTCATGTTCCAGGCCATCTGGTACCGCTCGTAACCGAGCCTCTCGGCGAGGCACAGGGCGGGTGTGTACCGGACGTCGATACCCGGCCAGGCGTAGCACGGCGGGTTCCCGGCGAATCTGACCTCGCCTACACCAAGGCCGGCCAGGCGCTCCTCGGCCGCCGTGACGAGCGCCCGTCCCAGTCCGCGGCCTTGCGCGCGCGGGTGAACTGCGAGCAAGTCGATGTGGCCCAATGCCGGCGAGTCGCCCACGGCGTCGACGCCGGCCGGCGCGTCGTCAGGCGGGCCGGCCTGGCTGGTCGAGGCGAAGACAACCCCGGCGCAATCGTCGGCGACGAGCGCAACCCGCCGCCGATCCACCTCGGCCTTCCAGAGCAGCTCGACCAGGGCCGGTGCGGCCAATGCATCCAGAGTCAACGCTGCGGAGCACGTCTGGTGTATCGCTTCGACGTCCGCGTCGGCCGCCTCTCGTACAGCGACCATCAAGCCACCTGTGCCGACAGGCTGCTCGGCGCCCCGCAAGTGTGATCGGCTGCTCGCCGGATCGGCCCGCCGGGCGCGCCGTCAGTTGGATCGTCGTCGACCACGTGCCCCCCGTACGTCACGGCCGCCCTCGCGGTCGGCTCGCCAACCCGCCGACCTCGCGAGTGATGACAAGGGTAGTCACTCCGGTTTGGCCGTGAGCATTCCCGCATGGAGCGCGGTAAGTCCGCCGGAGTGATCATGCCAAGGGCGACGGCCGGTTCCTTCCACTCGGCCGTTTCGTATGCGACAGCTTGGCCGGCGTCGATGTAGGTCGCATCATAGATCGCTCCCAAAGTCATGATTCTCGCCAGCCCGACAAACATGAGAAGCTAGCGAAAGAATTTTTTCCAGTCAACCCACTGTATCGACGGGTAGTGAAACTGTGACCCACCGCCTGTGCTGCCGGTTCGATCACGTTCGGCAGGCGGCGGGCCTTACCTACATGCCTGCGTGCCTGTAGCTAGGAGGGTGACCCTGGTGGGCGGCCCACGGGCCGGCCGCGAACACCGTGATCTAGGCTCTGACCACCATCGCCGCACCCACCGGACGTGAGGGGACGCGCCCCATGCCGCAGTTCGACCTGCCGCTCGCGGAGCTCGAGAGATACCTACCCGAGCCCACTGCGGCCCCGGATTTCGACGAGTTCTGGGCCACGACACTGGAGTCCGCGCGCCGGCACGAACTCGCGCCGTCGTACAAACCGGTCGACTTCCTGCTCGACACGATCGAGGTCTACGACGCCGGCTTCGCCGGGTGGAACGGAGAGCGGGTGGCGGCCTGGCTTCTGCTGCCGCGGGACCGCCCCGGACCGCTGCCGGCCATAGTCCACTACATCGGCTACGGCGGCGGGCGCAGCCTGCCGTACCAGCACTTGCTGATGAGTTCGGCCGGCTACGCAACCCTCGTCATGGACAGTCGCGGACAGGGCGGTTCCAGCAACCCGGGGGTGACTCCCGATCCCGATCCCGACCCCGGAACCGGGCAGCACCCCGGCTTCATGACTCGAGGGGTGTCCAGCCCTCAGACGTACTACTACCGCCGGATCATGACGGACGCAGTACGTGCGGTGGAGGCTGCGCGGGCGCATCCGAACATCGATGGCGACCGGGTGGCGGTCTACGGAACGAGCCAGGGAGGCGGCCTCGCCCTGGCGGTAGCAGCGCTCACGCCTCAGGTGGCGGCAGTGCTGGCGCACGTGCCGTTCCTGTGCCACTTCCGCCGGGCGACGGAGATCACCGATGAGATGCCGTACAAGGAGATCGCCGACTACCTCAGGGTGCGCAGGGATCGGGTCGATGAGACCTTCCGGACGCTGAGTTACTTCGACGGCATCAACTTCGCGTCGCGCGCAACCGCCCCGGCGATGTTCTCAGTCGCATTGATGGACGAGGTGTGCCCTCCGTCGACGATCTTCGCCGCATACAACCGCTACGGGGGGCCGAAGGAGGTTCGGATCTGGCAATACAACGGGCATGAGGGCGGTCAGATTTTCCAGGATCGGGAGGATCTGGTCTTCCTCCGCAAGCACTTGACCTGACGGCCACGGCCGGCGGGGTGGCACGTCACACGCAGATTTCCAGTTGGGCTCGGTTACGGCGAGATCTACGCTGATCGGGTGACCCCATCGGATATCGCCGCATTCATCGTTGCGGTCGCCCTGCTCGCGATGGTTCCCGGCCCCGCCACCGCACTCATCGTCCGGCGCAGCGCGGTGTACGGCACCCGTGCTGCACTCCCTGTCGTCGCAGGAATTGAGCTGGGCATCTACCTGTGGGCTATTGCGGCCGCGGTCGGGCTGGCCGCTGTGGTCGCGGCCAGCGAAGCCGCCTACGTCGTGTTGCGCATCGTGGGCGCCTGCGTGCTGATCGTGCTCGGCGTGCAGGCCTGGAGAGCTGCGCGGCACGCCGAAGATGCCGCCACGCCCACGTCGATCGGTACCCGAGGCTGGCGCTGGTCGGCCGGCGCGGGTGTGCTGACCAACCTGGCCAATCCGAAGGCCGCGGTGTTCGCATTCGCGTTCTACCCGCAGTTCATCCCTGCCGGCGCCGACGTCCTGGCCACCACCATGCTGCTCGGCGTGCTTCAGGTGGTCGTGGACGCGACCTGGTACGTCATGCTCGCCTTGCTGGTCGGCCGAGCCAGGGACTTCTTCTCGCGCGCAGCCGTTCGACGACGCCTCGAGCGGATCACTGGTACGGTGCTCATCGGGCTCGGAATACGTCTGGCCGCAGACCGAGCATGAGACTCCCGACCAACGGCCGCCTACCCCAGGACCCCATCCACTCGCCGCGGAATCCGGGCCGGGTTGCCGTCCCGTAACTCTTCCGGCAGCACCGCGTGAGGCGCGTTCTGGTAGCAGATGGGACGCAACCACCGGCGGACAGCGGTGGCTCCGACGGACGTGTGCCCACTGTTGGTCGTGGCCGGAAACGGCCCGCCATGGTGCATCGCCCATGCGACCGCCACCCCGGTCGGGTAGCCGCCGAAGACGAGCCGGCCGGCGATAAGGCGCAACTCCTCGTGCAGCCGCCCGATCTCCTCGTGCTCGCCGTCGACGGCATGCACCGAGGCCGTCAGTTGGCCGCCCAGCCGGCCGAGCGCGGACAGCAGTTCGTCGAGATCGCGATATTCGACCAGCAAGGCCGATGGGCCGAAGCACTCCTCCAGCAGCTCCCCAGCGAGATCGGCTGCGGCAACCGCGAACAACGCAGGCGCGCCGAGGTCCGCCGGGCCAGGCTCGGCGGCCGCCACCAGTGTCAGCCGGGCATCGTTCCGGCGCCGAGTCACCTCAGCCTGGTAGGCATCACGGATCGACCCGTTCAGCATCGGGCCGGCCGAGACCTTCGATACTGCGTCCGCAAGCGCGGAGCGCAGCCCCTCGGAGCCCACCGGAGCGAAGAGCAAACCTGGTTTGGTGCAGAACTGCCCGTTGCCGAGGGTCATTGAACCGACGTAGCCGTCTGCGATCTCGTCGGCCCGCTCGGCAGCCGCGCCGGCCGTCACGATGAGCGGGTTCAGGCTGCCGAGCTCGCCGAAGAACGGGATGGGATCGGGACGCGAGGCAGCGAGATCGAAAAGCGCCCGGCCGCCGGCCGTCGACCCAGTGAACCCGACGGCCTTGATAGCCCGATGGCTGACCAGCTCCGCGCCTGCCTCGTACCCCTCGACCAGGCCCAGCACGCCGTCGGGGAGGACGGCGCGCATCGCCTCGAATGCGCGGCGACTGGTCTCAGGATGCGACGGATGGGCCTTGACTACGACCGGGCATCCGGCGGCGAGCGCCGATGCGGTGTCTCCTCCGGGGACGCTGAACGCCAGCGGGAAGTTGCTCGCCCCGAACACGGCGACCGGTCCCACCGGGACGAGCATGCGGCGTAGATCCGGCCGCGGGCCCATGGGGGTATCGGCGGCGCGGTCGATCACAGCGTCGACGTACGAACCCTCACGAAGCACGTCCCCGAACAGGCGCAGCTGGAAACAGGTTCGGGTCAACTCCCCGTTGAGCCGAGTGCCGCCGAGCCGAGTCTCGCGGTCGGCAACATCGACCAGGGACTCGCGCTCGGCCTCCAGGGCGTCTGCCACGTCGTCGAGGAGCCCGGCCCGGCCGGCCCTGCCCATCGCCTCGAAGCCTGCCGCCGCCGCAACAGCAGCATGAGCAGCTTGATCCACATCAGCCATCCGGACCTACTCCCTGGTTCGCAGATAATGCGATCTCACGGTACCCGGCTTGATCCTCAGCCCCCCTGCGTCGTGGACCCGAGTGTGCACTCGCGGCTCTCCACCCGAGTGACGCAAACCCGCCGGACATGCCAAGGGGCCCGCTCCCACACTCCGGGAACGGACCCCCGTTGGCTCTGAGGTGACTACTCCGACTTGGACTCGCCGGCAGCCGCGGTCACCGGTGCGACGTCCGGAAGGTCGGACTTCGGGTTGCCGGTGAAAGTGAACTTCGCCTCGCGACCCTCCCCCTCGACGTCCACGACCACGATCTCGCCGGCCTTGAGGTCGCCGAAGAGGATCTTCTCCGACAGAGTGTCCTCGATCTCGCGCTGGATCGTCCGGCGCAACGGCCGGGCGCCGAGAACCGGGTCGAAGCCGTGCTCCGCAAGCAGCTCCTTGGCCACCTGAGTGAGCTCGATGGCCATGTCCTTGTCCTTGAGCCGCTCGTCGAGCTCCGCGATCCGCAGGTCGACGATCCTGAGGATCTCCTCCCGCAGCAGCTGGTGGAACACGATGATGTCGTCGACTCGGTTGAGGAACTCGGGCCGGAAGTGCTGCTTGAGCTCCTCTGTGACCCTTGCCTTCATCCGCTCGTAGTCACCCTCAGCGTCCGTGGCGGACGAGAAGCCCAGCTGGACGCCCTTGGCGATGTCGCGCGTACCCAGGTTCGTGGTCATGATGATCACGGTGTTCTTGAAGTCGACCACCCGGCCCTGGGCGTCGGTGAGCCGGCCATCTTCCAGCACCTGCAACAGCGAGTTGAAGATGTCCGGGTGAGCCTTCTCGACCTCGTCGAACAGGACGACCGAGAACGGACGCCGGCGCACCTTCTCGGTGAGCTGGCCGCCCTCCTCGTAGCCGACGTAACCAGGCGGCGAACCGAACAACCGCGAGACGGTGTGCTTCTCGGAGAACTCGCTCATGTCGAGCTGGATCAGCGCGTCTTCGTCGCCGAACAGGAACTCCGCGAGCGTCTTGGACAGCTCGGTCTTACCCACGCCGGACGGGCCGGCGAAGATGAACGAGCCACCCGGGCGCTTCGGGTCCTTCAGCCCGGCGCGGGTACGGCGGATCGACTTGGACAGCGCCGAGATGGCGTCCTCTTGGCCGATGATCCGCTTGTGCAACTCCTCCTCCATGTGCAGCAACCGGGAGGTTTCCTCCTCGGTCAGCTTGAACACGGGGATGCCGGTGGAGTTGGACAGCACCTCAGCGATCAGCTCGTCGTCGACCTCGGCGACCACGTCAAGGTCGCCGGCCTTCCACTGCTTCTCGCGCTCTGCCTTCTGCCCGATTAGCTGCTTCTCCTTATCGCGCAGCGACGCGGCCTTCTCGAAGTCCTGCGAGTCGATCGCGGACTCCTTCTCACGGCGCACATTGGCGATGCGCTCGTCGAACTCGCGCAAGTCCGGCGGGGCGGTCATCCGTCGGATCCGCAACCGGGAGCCGGCCTCGTCGATAAGGTCGATCGCCTTGTCCGGCAGGTACCGGTCAGAGACGTACCGATCCGCCAGGTGGGCTGCCGCTGCCAGTGCACCGTCCGTGATCGAGACCCGGTGGTGGGCCTCGTAGCGGTCACGCAGACCCTTCAGGATCTCGATCGTGTGGGCCAGCGTCGGCTCCTGTACCTGGATCGGCTGGAACCGGCGCTCGAGTGCGGCGTCCTTCTCGACGTACTTGCGGTACTCGTCGAGCGTCGTTGCCCCGATCGTCTGCAGCTCACCCCGGGCGAGCATCGGTTTGAGGATGGACGCAGCGTCGATCGCGCCCTCGGCGGCACCCGCACCGACCAGGGTGTGGATCTCGTCGATGAACAGGATGATGTCGCCGCGGGAACGGATCTCCTTGAGCACTTTGCGCAGCCGCTCCTCGAAGTCACCGCGGTAGCGGGAACCCGCGACCAGCGCGCCGAGGTCGAGCGTGTACAGCTGCTTGTCCTTGAGCGTCTCGGGCACCTCGCCCTTGACGACATTCTGCGCCAAGCCCTCCACGACGGCGGTCTTACCGACACCGGGCTCACCGATCAGGACCGGGTTGTTCTTGGTGCGGCGAGACAACACCTGCATGACCCGCTCGATCTCCTTCTCACGCCCGATGACCGGGTCGAGCTTGCCCTCGCGGGCGGCTTGAGTCAGGTTCCTGCCGAACTGGTCGAGCACCAGGGAGGTGGACGGCGCCTCGCCCTGCGGGCCCGCACCGGACGTCGCGGCCTCTTTGCCGCCCGAGTAGCCGGACAGCAGCTGGATGACCTGCTGGCGGACCCGGTTGAGGTCGGCTCCGAGCTTCACCAGGACCTGCGCCGCCACGCCCTCACCTTCGCGGATCAGGCCCAGCAGGATGTGCTCGGTACCGATGTAGTTATGCCCCAGCTGCAATGCTTCGCGCAGCGACAGCTCGAGCACCTTCTTCGCCCTCGGCGTGAACGGGATGTGCCCGCTCGGCGCCTGCTGGCCCTGGCCGATGATCTCCTCGACCTGCTGACGCACGGCCTCGAGCGAGATGCCCAGGCTCTCGAGCGCCTTCGCGGCGACACCCTCGCCCTCGTGGATCAGGCCGAGCAGGATGTGCTCTGTGCCGATGTAGTTGTGGTTGAGCATCCTGGCCTCTTCTTGAGCCAGGACGACGACCCGCCTCGCGCGGTCGGTGAACCTCTCGAACATCTTCTGGCGCTCCTCACCGAGCGGTCTGGGGGATTGCCCGGGGCTCTCCCGGTCCGCCCGTACTTCGCATGCTAGCCCGCCTTACGGTCGTCATGGCCGTTCGTCTCACGACCGTAACCCGTGGCGGCGACATGCGAGCACAACACCTGGATACCCCACCCCTCTTCCACCTGGGCACTCCGTACGCCAGGGGCGAACAGCGGCCGAAGCAGGTGCCTAAGCAAGAGTACGGTTCGCGGCGGGTGATGATGCGCTCCAGGAGGTCGGGAACGTGATGGCAGGGCATGAATCGGACGAGCCGGTGGATCTGCCTGAGGCGACGGTCACGCCCGAGGATGTCTTCGCTTGGAGGGCAGAGGGTAACCGGCGGGCGCCCAGGGTGGCGCAAACATTGGGACTGAGCCCAGACGAGGTTCTCAAGGCCTATGCCGCAACTGTCTTCCCCGAGGGCCAGGGCACCGTCAGCTCGGACGCGACCGTGGTCATTAGCTACCAACGTACCTACGCTGGGCTGCCTGTTGTGGGCGGCAGCTTCGTGGTACACATGACCCGGTCCGGCGAGATTCGGTGGACCAACCGGAACGCGGTCCCGATCAGGGTGCCCACCACTCGTCCGACCGTGACGCGCCGCTCAGCCATGGACGCAGCGGTCGCGTCAACCCAGCTAGAGAACCCGCAGCCCCGGGCGCCTGAACTCGTTGTCTTTGTTCAATCCAGGAACGATCCGGCGGTACTGGCCTGGCGGACCATGATCGTCGGTCGCGGGCCCGGCGGCGGCGAGGAGGTGTTGACCGACGCCAGCACCGGCGCGGTTATCGGCCGTGCACCGACCGGACTGACGTTCGATCCGGGTGGTGAGGCTGACGGGGATGACGCCGGGGAGCTGTCATAAATACAGGCGGCCGTCTTTAGCCGTGGGTGCGCCGACCAACGGCAGGACGGCACCTGATTCGGATATGGAGCCACTTCGGAGTACCGAGGCACCTCGAGCAGCCGGGCGGTGCCACCGCCGTCCGTGGTCGGACTGCGGCAGGATGGTCCGATGCCCGACTTAGTCGTCGTCATAGGGGCCGGGCCAGGGCTCGGCCAAGCTATCGGCCAGGCCTTCGCAGAGCGAGGGTTTCGAGTACTCCTAGTCGCGCGCCGCGAACAGCGCCTCCGTGAAATCGCAGCGGCGGTAGGAGCCGACCACCTGGCCGTCGATGTTACGGACGAACCGGCACTGCGCGCGGCGTTCGAGACGATCAGAGCCAAGCACGGCGATCCGGCCGTACTGGTGCACAATCCATCGATCGCGTTCGAGGCGCCCGCCACCGAGACTCCTCTCGATGCGCTCATGGATGGCCTTCGTCTTGCCGCAGGCTCGCTGCTGGTCGCGGCGCAAGAGGTGGTGCCGGCAATGCGCGAGATCGGCCGCGGCACGATTCTCGTCACCGGCAATGCCGCGGCCATAACCGGATCAACGTGGTCCGCTGCGCTGGCCGCGCAGAAGGCCGCGGCCCGCAATCTGGCCTTATCGTTGGCCGCCGAACTCGGGTCCACGGGCATTCGGGTGGCCACCGTTACCATTCATGGAATTCTGGGCACGCCCGGATTCGAACCACCGCGAATTGCTCAGACTTACGTCGATCTGGCTTCAGCGCCGACCGATGCGCGATGGGCGCCCGAGGTCCATTGGCCACAGCGGCCCACTGGCACCGAACAGCGTTGATCCCGGAGAACGTAAGGGATGGGCGCGGGACAGCAAGCTCATTCCGCGGTTCTCCGGGACCATCGCGACTCTGAGTCGAACGTCGGTGTGTCAGCGATTCTCGTACTTTTCGATGATGTCGGCAGGAATTCGGCCCCGGTCCGAGATCTTCATACCCTGGCTGCGCGCCCACTCGCGAATCGCCGCGGTGTCGCTCGTCCGCCCGGCACCCCGGCCGCCACGGCTGCGCCCGCGCCGCCCGCCGGCCCGTCGAGCCGACGCAACGTACGTCGCGAGCGCATCACGCAGAGCTTTCGCGTTCTTTTTCGATAGGTCAATCTCGTACGACGTTCCGTCCAGCGCGAAGCTCACCGTCTCTTCGGCTTCGCCACCGTCGAGGTCGTCGACAAGGAGGTACTGCACTTTCCGAGCCATCCGCGAGCCTCCTCATATCGTTGGGAAGATTATCGACAACATTAATACGCTATTGCGCCGAAGAATGCAATTCGATGTCAGGATGCGGATTCAGGAGAGCCGCAACAGCATCCTGGTGTTCCCGAGCGTGTTAGGCTTGACTCGATCAAGATCCAGAAACTCGGCTACGCCTTCGTCGTCGGAACGAAGAAGTTCAGCATAGACCTCGGGCGGCACAACGCGGCCCTCGACCACTTCGAAGCCGTGCCGCTTGAAGAAGTCCACTTCGAACGTCAGGCAAAACACTCGCGAGATTCCTAGGTCACGCGCCACGTCCAGCAACGTCGATAAAACGGTGCGACCAATGCCCCGACCCACCCAATCCGGATGAGTGGCCAGTGTTCTGACCTCGGCGAGATCTTCCCACATCACATGCAGCGCACCGCATCCGATGATCGCGCCGGTCGGCTCTTCGGCGACCCAGAACTCCTGGACATCCTCGTACAGCGTGACCATCTCTTTGGACAGCAGAATGCGCTCCGCCGCATACTGATCGACGAGTTGCCGAATCGACCGGACATCAGCGGTCCGCGCACGGCGAACTGTGGTATTCACTCCGGCTTGACCAGCGGGTACAGGATCGTCTCCCGAATACCCACACCCATCAGCAACATCACCAGTCTGTCGACCCCGATGCCCATGCCGCCCGTAGGTGGCATTCCGTACTCGAGAGCCCGCAGGAAGTCTTCGTCCAGATCCATTGCTTCCGGATCGCCCTGGGCAGCCCGTAGCGACTGATCCACCAGCCGCTCTCGTTGGATTACGGGATCAACCAACTCGCTGTAGGCGACGCCGAGTTCCATCCCACCGATGATCAGATCCCATGCCTCGGTCAATCGCGAGTCGTCGCGGTGCGGCCGGGCGAGCGGGCGCACGGACTCCGGATAGTCGCATACAAAGGTCGGCCGGGTCAGGGTGTGCTCGACGAGCTTTTCGAAGAGTTCGAGAATTATCTCGCCGTGCTGCCACTCCGGTGCGAGCTCGACATGGTGCTCGTCGGCAATCTTGCGCAGGTGATCGGTGTCGGTATCTATGGTGACGGTCTTGCCGATCACGTCTGACACCGCTTCATGCAAGGTAACCCGGTCCCACGGTTGCTCCAGGTCAATCTCTGCGCCACGTGCATCGGATACGACAGTCCGATCTATTGCGCGAGCCGCATTCAGGACGAGCTGGCGGCACAGTTCGGCCATGCCGTCATAGTCGCTGTACGCCTCGTAGACCTCGAGCATGGTGAATTCGGGACTGTGGGTAGAGTCCGACCCCTCATTGCGGAAGACCCGGCCGATCTCGTACACCCGGTCGATCCCCCCGACGATCGATCGCTTCAGATGCAATTCCAGCGCGATCCGGAGAGTCATCGTCAAATCAAAAGCGTTGAAGTGCGTCACGAACGGTCGGGCCGCCGCACCGCCGTGCGACAGCTGCAGTACGGGAGTCTCAACCTCGACGAATCCGCGGTCGTCCAGCGTTGAGCGCAATGCTCGAACCACGGCAGCACGATTTCGGACCATCTCACGGGCGGCCTGGTTGACAATCAAATCCACGTAGCGCTGGCGAACCCTGGTTTCTTCGTTAAGTGTCTTGTGCGCTACCGGTAGCGGCCGTAAAGCCTTCGAAACGAGCGTCCACGAGTCCGCCATCACCGAGAGCTCACCGGTTTTGCTCGCCACCACCTCGCCATGTACACCGACGTGGTCGCCAATGTCGACGAGGTGTTTCCAGTCGGTCAACGCCGCCTCGCCGACCCGATCGAGTGAAAGCATTGCCTGCAACTCGGTGCCGTCACCGGAACGCAATCGGGCGAAACACAACTTGCCCTTATTGCGAACGAAGATCACCCGACCGGCGACCGCGGCCTGCTGACCAGTGGCGGCGCCGGGTTCGAGGCCGCCGAACTCGGCTCGTATCTCAGCCAGGCTGTGCGTCCGTTCGAAGCCGCGTGGATATGGGGCGACACCGCGCCCGAGAAGTTCGGCGCGCTTCTCCCGCCGCACCCGCATCTGCTCCGGCAGTTCGTCCGGGTCGGGAAGGTAGGTCCCTGGCTCATCCACGAGGGACAAGCCTAACGATCCTCGCAGCGGCGGCTGTAACCAATTGCACCGGACAGTGAAGAGCCAGATCCCATTGCCGCCCGTCCGGATGCCTGTCACATTGGAATCACGGAGGTGACTCCAATGGGTGAGGTACAGGTCGCCGACAGGGGTTCGCGTGAGATCGTCGTCTTCCTGACTGGCGATATCGACGAGTCGCTGGCCGGCGAATTGCATGCGGCCGTCGACGAGGTCGCGAGCTTGGAGCGGCTGAGTTCATTGAGCCACGCGGTGGTGGACATGCACGGGGTGACATCGCTCGGCCCGGCCGGCATCGCATTTCTCAGGGAGTT
>DATHUM010000124.1:0-4158 GCA_035462225.1 Jiangellaceae bacterium
ACCGCGAGGTCCTGGTCGGCATGGCGACGCCGGCCATCGCGGTGGCCACCGCACAGATCGTGCTCGGCATCGTGGCCGCCATGGCGTTCCTCGGTCTCGACCGTCCCGTGAACCCGATTCTCGTCCTGCTGGCCGTGGCAGGTGGGGCGGCGGTGTTCACGCTGCTGGCCGCCGCCAGCACGCCGTTCACCCGCTCGGTCGAACTGGCACAGGTGACGACGCTGCCGGTGGCGGTTGTCGGCTTGCTGTTCTCGGGATTGTTGTTCCCGCTCGACGCCTTGCCGACCGCCGCCGGGCAGGCGGCCCGCCTCCTGCCGCTCACGCCGGTTGTCGAGCTGACGAACCTGGGCCTGCGCGGCTCCACCGGCGAGCTCGCGCCGGTCGGTTTCGCGGCCTCGTTCACTGAAGCCATCGTTCCCCTCGCGGTGCTGGCGGCGTGGATCGTCGTGGGTCGGTACGGGGTGCGGCGCTGGTTTCGGTGGGAGCCGCGGGCATAGGGTCCTGTGCACGTGACGAGGCTTCTTTCGGGCCGGAGCGACCCCGAGCGATTCGACCTGTACACCCGCGGTTCGCTGTATGTCCTCGTGTACGCGGAACCCCTGATGGCGCTCGGTTTGGTCGGTGCCATCGAGGTCGAAACCCCAGCCTCCGTCGTGTACTGGCTGGTCGGCCTGTCTGTCGTGCATGCCGCGGCATGCGTCCTGCTGCTGTGGGCGGGATTGCGTCACCGCCTCAATGGTGGACCGCGGCCGGACCGATACCGCATCCTGGCCGTCGTTGTGACGGCAGCCGGCTTGATCGTCGTGCTTCGATGGGACGAGTTCCTGGGGGTCACAACGCCGGACTCGCCTGGGCTCGGGTACTACGCCGTCCTCGCACTGCTGGGCTATCTGATCGCCACGTTCACCGCGGGCACCTCCGCCCGCACGACTGTGCTGGCCATTGCCGCAGGAGGAGCGCTGGTGATGGGGTTGGAAGCGGCCGGCTCACTGCCGATTCCAGACACACCGCAAGGCAGGGCCGGCGCGATCGGCTTCGGCATTCTCGCCGCTGCTGCGACTGCCACCTTCCGTACGTCCGTCTGGATGCTCGAGGTCATGTGGGAACTCGATCGATCGCGGCAGGCTCAGGCGCGGCTGGCCGTCGCAGAGGAGCGGCTGCGCTTCTCCCGGGACCTGCACGACACGCTGGGCCGTAACCTTTCCGTCGTCGCGCTCAAGAGTGAGCTCGCCGTCCGGCTCGCCCGCCGTGGCGACGGCGGCGCGGTCGCCGAGATGGAGGAGGTGCGCGAGATCGCCGAGCGCGCGCTGAAGGAAGTCCGCGAGGTCGTCCGGGGTTACCGGGCGATCTACTTGGACGCGGAGCTGGCCGGCTCGCAATCTGTTCTGCGTGCCGGCGGCGTGGCCTGCGAAGTCACGGGAACAGGCGCCGATCTGCCAGAGAGTGTGCAGGCGGCGCTGGCGTGGGTGGTCCGTGAGGGCACCACGAACGTCCTTCGCCACAGCGATGCGACGCGCTGCGTCATCGACGTTCGGCTCGCAGCCGGTAACGTCACGCTCACCATGGAGAACGACGGAGTGGCCGCGCGGAGACGGCCGGCGGGCGGCACGGGGCTGGTCGGCCTCCGCGAACGGCTCCGGGAGGCCGGCGGCACACTACAAGGTGAGGACTTGCCCGATGGCCGCTACCGGCTGACCGTCGAGGTCGGTGCGACGCCGTGACCATCCGCATCCTGCTCGCTGAGGATGAGCACCTGATCCGTGGCGCGCTGGCCGCGTTACTCGCGCTCGAGGACGACCTCGCTGTGGTGGCCGAGGCCGCATCGGGTGATGAAGCGCTCGCGATGGCCCGCAAGCACCGGCCGGACGTCGCGGTGCTCGACCTTCAGATGCCCGGGCCGGACGGCATCGCCGTCGCCGAGGTTTTGCGAACCGAACTGCCCGAATGCCACACCATGATCGTCACTGGCTACGGCCGCGCGGGCCACCTCAAGCGAGCGTTGGCCGCTGGAGTCCGCGGGTTCGTCCCCAAGACCGTGTCGGCGGACCGGCTGGCCGAGGTGGTCCGTGTCGTTCACGATGGCGGCCGGTACGTCGATCCGGAGCTGGCTGCGGAGGCCATCAGCGCCGGTGACAACCCGTTGACCCCGCGCGAGGCGGACGTTCTCGAACTCGCCGCCGACGGCGCCCCTGCCGACGAGATCGCACTGAAGGTCGCCCTTTCGCCAGGGACGGTGCGCAACTACGTCTCGTCGGCGATGCGCAAACTCGGCGCGGCGAACCGGCACGATGCCGTCCAGATCGCTCGGCGCAACGGCTGGATCTGAGCCGTCACCCGGCCTCGGGGTGCTGTCGCCCTCGCAGCCAATCCCAGAAGCTGCGCCGCGGGTACCGGGCCTTGATCGTGCCCGAGCGCACGCTGCCGCTGACCCGCAGGGTCTTCGTGTACGGGCTGGGCTTGCCGCCCACCTTGTTGACGATGCTGCCGCTGGAGCTCGACACGTCGTCCATCACGACCACCCAGTCGTGCGGCACGATCAACACGATCGAGCCGGACGCCGCCATGGCTCGTACTCTGACCTCGCGGTGTGGGACGCTCGCCTCGGTGAAGTCCAGCTTGATCGAACCGGACGAGCACTCGGCGATGATCTCTGCCGGCACGTCCCAGTGGCTGGTCCGCTTGATCGACCCGCTCTTGGTCCGCAAGGTCAGCGGCCGGGTATCATAGACGGCCGGCTCGAGGTCGGCCGTGACCGCCGCGAGTTCGGCGCGGGTTCTGGCGCTGTAGGCGGCGGTGAGCCGCTCGTCGAGTTCGGCGAACTCCAATCGTCCGTCGGCGACAGCGGTCCGCAGCTGTTCAGCGGCAGCCTCCCGCTCGGCGTCGCCTACCCGCGTCAGCGGTCGGGGCACAGGGGCATCGTGAGCGTCCATCGGCCAGCAGGCTAGCCGGGCCGGACCCTCCGTTGCCAGCCCGCGGAGCGGGTGTGCTGCTAGGCTGCGTTCGACCGACGTCCTTTAAGTCCCGTCCCGTGAGGCGGGAAAGGAGGTCCAGGCTGTTATGCCTAGCCCTGTCTCTGGAGCAAGTTCCCCTACCCGCGATCTCGCGGGTGCCCACACCGTTCTCGACGAGAACGAGATCTCCCGAGCTCTGACCCGGATGGCCCACGAACTGGTCGAGCGCAGCAAGGGTGCGTCCGACCTGGTGTTACTGGGCATCCCGTCTCGTGGCGTGCCGCTCGCGCGTCGGTTGGCGGGACTGATCGCAACCGCCGAGGGCGGCGAGGTTCCGGTCGGCGCGCTCGACGTCACGATGTACCGCGACGACCTGCGGCTGCGACCGGCTCGCGCGCTCGAGCACACGCACATCCCACCAGGCGGCGTCGATGGCAAGATCGTCGTGCTGGTCGACGACGTGCTGTTCTCCGGCCGGACCGTCCGGGCCGCCCTGACCGCCCTCGACGACGTCGGGCGTCCGCGGGCGGTACGGCTGGCCGTGCTGGTCGACCGGGGCCACCGTGAGCTTCCGATCCGCGCCGACCACGTCGGCAAGAACATCCCTACGTCGATGCGTGAAAGCGTCAAGGTGCTGCTGGACGAGGTCGACGGCCGTGACGCCGTGCTGATCGGGACCGAAGAGGGGGTGGCTTAGATGCGGCACCTGCTGTCCGCGGCCGACCTGAGTCGCGAGGAAGCCGCGCTGGTCCTGAACACCGCCGCAGAGATGGCGCACCTTACCGGGGGCCGGGCGGTCAAGAAGCTCCCGACCCTGCGCGGGCGGACCGTCGTCAACCTGTTCTTCGAGGATTCCACGCGAACCCGCACGTCGTTCGAACTGGCCGCCAAGCGGCTGTCGGCCGACGTGGTCAACTTCTCGGCAAAGGGGTCGAGCCTGTCCAAGGGCGAGAGCCTCAAGGACACCGCGTTGACCCTGGCCGCCATGGGCGCCGACGCCGTGGTTGTGCGCCACTCGGCAAGCGGCGCGCCGCACCGGTTGGCCAACTCCGGGTGGATCCGCGCCAACGTCATCAACGCCGGAGACGGCACACACGAGCACCCGACGCAGGCTCTGCTCGACGCGTTCACCATGCGCAGGCACCTGCGGCCTGGAACCGGCAACGACCTGACGGGGGTGCGGGTGGCGATCGTCGGCGACGTGCTG
>DATHUM010000125.1:0-4998 GCA_035462225.1 Jiangellaceae bacterium
CGGCGCCCCACCAGGCGCGAGCGCCTGGTACGGCACCCCTACGCCTGCTGAACGTGATCACACCGCGAGGGGGCGGTCGGTCGGGGTCACCGGCACGGGTAGCCGGTCGGCACCGGTCAGGTACCGGTCGACGGCGGCGGCGCAGGCCCGGCCCTCCGCGATGGCCCACACGATCAGCGACTGGCCCCGCCCCGCGTCACCGGCGACGAACACCCCGGGTACGGACGCCTGGTACGAACCGTCGCGCGCGATGTTGCCCCGCGCATCGAGCTCGACCTCGAGCTGGTCGACGAGTGCGGAGCGCTCCGGCCCGACGAAGCCCATGGCCAGCAGCACCAGCTGGGCAGGCAACTCGCGCTCGGATCCGGGCACCGGCTCGAAGCCGCCGCCGGCACCGCGCCGCACCTCGAGGAGCCGCAGCGCCCGCACGGCGCCGTTCTCGTCGGAGAGGAACTCCTGGGTCGACACCGAGAAGACCCGTTCGCCCCCCTCCTCGTGCGCTGACGACGTGCGCAGCATCAGCGGCCAGGTCGGCCACGGGGTCGACTCGTGCCGAGTCTCCGGCGGCTCCGGCATGATCTCGAGCTGAGTCACGGACGCCGCGCCCTGCCGGTGCGCGGTTCCGAGGCAGTCCGCTCCCGTGTCGCCCCCGCCGATGATCACAACGTGCTTGCCGGTCGCCGTGATCTGGTCCGGCACGTCCTCGCCCAGCACGGCCCGGTTGGCCTGCGGCAGGTACTCCATCGCCTGGTGCACGCCGGTCAGCTCACGGCCAGGGATCGGCAGGTCGCGCCACGCCGTCGCACCTAGCGCGAGCACGACCGCGTCGTACCGCTTGCGCAGTTGATGGCCGGTGATATCAGCGCCGGCGTCGACACCCGTCCGGAATATCGTCCCTTCCGCACGCATCTGCTCGAGCCGCCGGTCAACGTGGCGCTTCTCCATCTTGAACTCGGGGATGCCGTATCGCAGCAGCCCACCGGCCCGGTCGGCCCGCTCGTACAGGACGACGCTGTGTCCGGCCCTCGTGAGTTGCTGGGCCGCCGCCAGTCCGGCCGGCCCGGATCCCACCACGGCCACCGTCTTCTCCGACAGCCGCTCCGGTGGCTGCGGGCGCACCCAGCCCTCCTCGAAGGCCCGGTCGATGATCGACACCTCGACGTTCTTGATAGTGACGGCGTCGCTGTTCACCGCCAGTACGCAGGCGGCCTCGCATGGCGCCGGGCATAGCCGGCCGGTGAACTCCGGGAAGTTGTTCGTCGCGTGCAGCCGCTCGGCGGCCACCTTCCAGTCGTCCCGCCAGACCAGGTCGTTCCACTCCGGGATCAGGTTGCCCAGCGGGCAACCCTGATGGCAGAACGGGATCCCGCAGTCCATGCACCGGCCGGCCTGCTTGGTGATGATCGGCAGCAGGCCGCGCCCGACGTACACCTCGTTCCAGTCCCCCACCCGCTCAGGGACCGGCCTGGTGGGCGCAGCCTGCCGCGGCGTGGTCAGGAATCCACGTGGATCAGCCATGCGCCGCCTCCATGATCGCCTCGAGAACGTTCCGCCCGTCGCGCTCGGCGGTGGCCCTGGCGGCGAGCACGCTCTTGTAGTCGCGGGGCATGATCTTGCTGAACCGAGCGGCCGTCGCGGTCCAGTCGGCGAGCAGTTTCTCTCCCAGCGTCGATCCGGTTTCATCGACGTGACGCTGGACGAGCGCCCGGACGTTCTCGATTTCGTCCGCCGTCGGCTGATCGATATCGACCATCCCGGGGTTGACGCGGTGTGCTGCCAGGTCCAGGACGTACGCCTCACCGCCGGACATGCCGGCCGCCACGTTGCGGCCGGTCGGCCCCAGGATGACGACGGTGCCGCCGGTCATGTACTCGCACGCGTGGTCACCGGCGCCTTCGACGACGGCCGTCACGCCGGAGTTGCGGACGCAGAACCGTTCACCCACGACACCGCGGACGAACAGCTCACCACTCGTCGCGCCGTAGGCGGCCACATTGCCGGCGATCACGTTCCGCTCGGCCTCGAAGTTCGCCGACCGGTCCGGACGGACGATCACCCGGCCACCGGAGAGTCCTTTGGCCAGGTAGTCGTTGGTGTCGCCTTCCAACCGCAGTGTCACCCCCCGCGGCAGGAACGCACCGAACGACTGGCCCGCCGACCCGACGAGCGTGAGGTCGATCGTGTCGGCCGGCAGGCCGTCACCGCCGGTCCGCTTCGTGACTTCGTGGCCGAGCATGGTCCCGACGGTGCGGTTGACGTTGCGGAGCGGCAACCGAGCCCAAGCCGGCGTCCCGTTGTCCAGCGCGTCCGCCGCCAATGTGATCAGCTCGTTGTCCAGCGCCTTGACCAGCCCGTGGTCCTGGGTGACCACCTGCCGGCGCGCCGTCCCGGCCGGCAGGTCGGGAACATGCAGGATCGGCGACAGGTCCAGCCCGGACGCCTTCCAGTGGTCGACCGCCGCATGGGTGTCGAGCAGTTCCGCGTGGCCAATGGCCTCGTCCAGGCTCCGGAAACCCAGTGCCGCCAAGTACTCGCGCACTTCTTGGGCGAGGTACTCGAAGAACGTCACGACGTGTTCGGCTTGTCCGTTGTAACGGGCCCGCAGGTCAGGGTTCTGCGTCGCGATGCCGACCGGGCAGGTGTCCAGATGGCAGACCCTCATCAGCACGCAACCGGACACCACGAGCGGAGCGGTCGAGAACCCGTACTCCTCGGCCCCGAGCAGGGCGGCGATAACGACGTCCCGACCGGTTTTCAGCTGGCCATCGACCTGCACGACGATCCGGTCGCGAAGCCCGTTCAGCAGCAGTGTCTGCTGGGTCTCGGCCAGCCCGAGCTCCCACGGCCCGCCGGCATGCTTGAGGCTCGTCAGCGGGGCCGCTCCGGTGCCGCCGTCATGGCCGGAGATGAGCACCACGTCCGCGTGCGCCTTCGACACACCGGCGGCGACCGTTCCGACCCCCACTTCGGCGACTAGCTTGACGTGCACCCGAGCGGCCGGGTTCGAGTTCTTCAGGTCGTGGATCAGTTGGGCGAGATCCTCGATCGAGTAGATGTCGTGGTGCGGCGGCGGCGATATCAACCCCACTCCCGGCGTGGAGTGCCTGGTCTTAGCGATCCACGGGTACACCTTGTTGCCCGGCAGTTGGCCACCTTCACCGGGCTTGGCGCCCTGCGCCATCTTGATCTGCAGGTCGGTGGCGTACGTGAGGTATTCGGACGTGACACCGAACCGGCCGCTGGCGACCTGCTTGACAGCGCTGCGCCGCTCGGGGTCGCGCAACCGTTCGCGATCCTCGCCGCCCTCGCCGGTATTCGACCTCGCGCCGAGCCGGTTCATTGCGATGGCGAGAGTCTCGTGGGCCTCCCGGCTGATCGAGCCGTAGGACATCGCGCCGGTGTTGAAGCGCTTGACGATCTCGGAAACCGGCTCGACCTCGTCGATCGGCACCGGCTCACGCACACCGTCGGCGAACTTGAACAAACCCCGTAACGTCATCAGCCGCTCGGCCTGTTCGTCCACCCGCCGGGTGTACTGCTTGAAGATGTCGTACCGGCCCGCCCGAGTCGAGTGCTGGAGCCGGAACACGGTCTCGGGATCGAACAGATGCGGTTCACCCTCGCGCCGCCACTGGTACTCTCCTCCGACCTCCAGAGTCCGGTGCGCGGGTGCTACCCCGCCCGGCGGGTAGGCCAGCTGATGCCGGCGGCGCACCTCCTCGGCCATGACGTCGAGCCCGACCCCGCCGAGCCTGGACGTGGTGCCGGTGAAGTACCGGTCGACGACGTCCCTGGCGAGCCCGATGGCTTCGAAGATCTGGGCACCGGTGTAGGACGCGACCGTCGACACGCCCATCTTGCTCATCACCTTGAGCACGCCCTTGCCCAGTGCCCTGATCAAGTTCCTGACCGCCTGGTCCGGCGTGACGCCGGGCAGCATGACACCCGCTCGAGCCAGGTCCTCGACGCTCTCCATCGCCAGGTAGGGGTTCACCGCCGCCGCACCGTACCCGATCAGAAGCGCGACGTGGTGCACCTCGCGGACGTCGCCGGCCTCCACGACCAGGCCGACCCGGGTGCGGGTCTTCTCCCGGATCAGGTGGTGGTGGACGGCGCTGGTCAGCAGCAGGGACGGGATCGGCGCGAGCGTCGTGTCGGAGTGTCGGTCGGACAAAACGATGATCCGCGCGCCGCGGGCGATCGCTGCGGATACCTCGGTACAGATCTCGTCGAGCCGCCGGGCCAGCTCGGCCCCGCCGCCGGTGGCTGGGAACAGCCCACGCACGACATGTGGGTCGAACCCGGGCAGGTCACCGTCCCGGTTGACATGGATGATCTTGGCCAGGTCGTCGTTGTCGATCACCGGGAACGGCAGGACGAGCTGCCGGCAGCTCGCGGGCGTGGCGGCCAGCAGGTTGTACTCCGGCCCGATGGTGCCGGACAGGGATGTGACCAGCTCTTCCCGGATCGCGTCCAGCGGCGGATTGGTGACCTGGGCGAACAACTGCGTGAAGTAGTCGAAGAGCAGGCGCGGCCGGTCCGACAGCGTCGCGACCGGCGTGTCGGTGCCCATCGATCCGATCGGCTCGGCGCCGGCCTTGGCCATCGGAGCCAGCAGAATGCGCAGCTCCTCCTCGGTGTAACCGAAGGTCTGCTGTCGCCTGGTCACACTGGCATGGGTGTGCACGACGTGCTCGCGCTCGGGCAGATCGGTCAGCCGCATAAGTCCCGCGTGCAGCCAGTCGTCGTACGGCGCCTCCGCGGCGAGCGTCGCCTTGATCTCGTCGTCTTCGATGATCCGGTGCTCGGCCAGGTCGACGAGGAACATCCGGCCCGGCTGTAGGCGGCCCTTGCGTACGACGGTCGCCGGGTCGATGTCCAGAACGCCGACCTCGGACGCGAGTACGACCAGGCCGTCGCCCGTGACCCAGAACCGGCCCGGGCGCAGTCCGTTGAGGTCCAGCACCGCACCTACCTTGGTGGCGTCGGTGACGGTGT
>DATHUM010000126.1:0-11551 GCA_035462225.1 Jiangellaceae bacterium
CGATGTGGTAGTCGACCCACGTCTCCTGCGGCCCCGGCAGGAAGTTGGCCAGCACGCCTCCCCACAGGATTCCGCCGTTGGCCGGGATGTGGTACCGGTCGTATAGCGCCGCTGACTCTTCCTCGGTGAACGTGTTGGTGAACGCGTACCGCCACTGCTCCAGGCTGAGCCCAACCGCTTTGTGTCGGTTCGCCGGACTCTTCAGCACCGGCAACGTGGACCTCACCTGTGAGAGCGGCACCACGCGTACACCTTCGGTAGGCGCGGAGTTGAGAGCGACACCGGCGGCACCGCATCCGTGGTCCAGCAGGATCTGTGTGAATGCGCCGCCAGCGGAGTGACCCATGATGATCGGCGGGCGGTCGAGTCCGCGGATGACTGCTTCGAGCTTCTTGATGATCGCGGGAACGGTGACGTCGACAATGATCTGTGGGTTGGCACGCAGGGCTTCCACCTCGACCTCGAAGCCGGGGTAACCCGGGGCGATCACTCGGTAGCCCTTCGTCTCGTAGTAGGTGATCCAGTGCTCCCAGCTTCGCGGAGTGACCCAGAAGCCGTGGACGAGAACGATGGTGTCGGGTTCCATGCACCCGATCCTCATAGGAAAGCCATCGACCACGCACTACGCTGAACGCCATACTTCACACGGATCCGGCCAGGAGGTGGAGTTGGGGCGCCATCGCGTGGCGATGATCGTGCTGGGTGGCACTTTCGTCCTCGACCTCGCGGTGGCTGTGCAGGCGTTCGGCCGCCGCCCGTCCGTGTTCTCCAAGATTCGCGATGAACCCGAGGCGCCGTACGAGATCGGCGTGTGTGGGCACGCGCGCACGCCGACGTCGCTCGGTTTCACGATCGGTGACCTCAAGCCCGTCGATTGGATCAGAGGCGCCGATACGGTCATCGTCCCAGGACTCGAGGCGCCGTGGGCGCCGCAGGACCCTGCCGTGCTGGACGCGGTCGCGCAAGCAGCCCAAGACGGCGCTCGGTTGGTGTCGTTGTGCGCCGGTGCGTTCGTGCTCGGCCAGGCCGGCGTGCTCGAGGGCCGGCGCGTCACAACGCACTGGGCGCTCGCCGACGAGTTCCGCGCCGCCTTTCCAGCCGCCCACCTGGTGGAACACGCGATGTACGTCGACGACGGCCAGGTGCTGTCCTCGGGTGGCATGCTCGCCTCCGCCGACCTGTGCCTCTACGTGCTGGGCAAGGACCACGGCCAGTCCTACGCGAATGACGTTTCCCGGGTGCTCATCAGTCCGCCACACCGGACCGGCGGGCAAGCGCAGTACGCGAAGACGACCCCTCGGCCGACGTCCGGTCCCCTGTCGTCCGTGCAGGACTGGCTCGTCGAGCACATTTCCGAGCCACTGACCCTGCAGCAGGTTGCCGTGCAGGCGCACATGAGCCCGCGAACGCTGGAGCGACGGTTCAGGGCCGAGACAGGAGACAGCCTGAGTAACTGGATCGCCCGTCGTCGAGTCGAGCGGGCGCAGATCCTGCTGGAGGAATCGAATCTGACCGTGACCCAGGTGGCGCACGCGTCCGGCTTCGGCTCGACCGAGTCTCTACGCCGCCACTTTCAGACTCACATTGGCACCAGCCCGCGTTCATACCGCGATACGTTCCGCGGTTCGACCTCGAAGGTGCGCCACCTGTAGTCAGCACGGGCGACCGCTGCTCGATCACGCGAGATGGGCTCGGCGGGCCGGCCGTTCTCGGCGTAGCCGCCGGTGCGGTCTCCGGACGTCGCGGTATGCACTACCAGGGCAGCGCCGTTGGCCGGTGGGCCCTGTCCCTCTGGTGGCGCCGGTGAGGACGACCGTGCCGAACTCAGCCGCGCCGGTGGGCCGGGCGTGCACAGGTCGTATCCGCCTGAGGCCTCGATGTCCTGACCGGTGATTCAGCGGGCGTCGTCGGAGATCAAGTAGGCGATGACGCCGAGCGCTTCCACGCCGCGGCCACCAGCGGTCTGCCAACGCTCCAGTCGCGGAATGGCCCGATGACGCCCGACCGCTCACGTGACGCAGGACTCGCCGCCGTGTGCGCCGGGGACGGCCGGGTAGACGAAGCGCCCCGCACCGGCATCGCTGCAGGTGAGAGGCGCTTTGACGTAGCCCCGACGGGATTCGAACCCGCGCTACCGCCTTGAGAGGGCGGCGTGCTAGGCCACTACACAACGGGGCCATCACGGTGAATTACCGCGGCCGCAACCATACCGGAGGCTGACGCGACAACCCAAACCGCGCTGGGGTACCAGGACTCGAACCTAGACTAACGGAACCAGAATCCGTCGTGCTGCCAATTACACCATACCCCACCGTTTCGGACATCTCGCGACACCCGCAACGCCGGTCAAGGATAGCCTTCGCCGCACGCGCGATCCAAACCGGCGCATCCCTGACTGGATCTTGCCTGATTCCAGGCTAGCTGGAGCGTCGCAACCGGCCCGGGCCAGGCGGCGGCTGGAGCACTCTCGAGATGACGGCCTGCGCCTGGGGTGGCACTTCGCGCAGCTCGGTCTCTATTCCGGCCGCCGCGGCATCGTCCAGGACGGCCTTGAGCGCCAGCGCGCCGGTCAGGTCAACCCGCCCGAGTCCCTCGCAGTGGACGACGAGAGCGCGCGCATCGACGTGTTCGGCGAGCAGCCGCGTGAAGGTCTCCTCGAGCGCCGGTGCCGATGCGAAGTACAGGACGCCGCGCGGGCGCAGATGCAGCGTGTCGCCTTCGGTCCAGTGCGGGACCGTGATGTGCAGCTCCCGCCACAGGTGGACCGCAATGGCCAGGCCTATCCCGAGCAGCACCGCCCGCTCAACCCTGGGTGCGAGCGCCAACGTGAGCACGAAGGTGACCAGGCCCACCACCGCCTGCGGGCGGGTGAAGGTCCACAGGTTCCACATCGAGCGCGGATGCACAAGAGGTGCGACGGCCACGATGACGATGGCACCGAGCACGGCCGTGGGCAATGATTCGAATAGACCGGTCAGAGGCAGGAACGCCAGCGCAGCGACACCGCTCACCGCACCGCTGAGCCGCGTGCGCGCACCGGCGAGCCGGTTGAGCGCGGTGCGAGAGAACGAACCGCCGACGGCGTAGCCACCGCCGAGACCGGCCGCTACGTTGGCCAGACCCTGGCTGATCATCTCCCGGTTGGGATCCCAGTTGTGCCTGTCGGCGGCCGCGTAGCGCCGAGCGATAGCGGATGGCTCGGCGAAGCCGACCAGTGCGATGATCAGCGACGGCACCAGCAGGGCGGGCACTTTGTCCCACGGCAGTAGGAGGGTGAACTCCGGCAGGCCGGCCGGAAGGCTTCCCACCGTCGGACCGGAGAAGCCGGCGATTGCACTGACCACGGTGGCGATGATGGTGATGAGAAGGACCGCCGGGAACAACGGCGAGATCCGCTGCCCGAGCAACATCACCGCTACTGCCGCTAGCGCGAAGAGCACAGCCCCCCAATGCCAAGACGCCGGCTCGGAGATGACGGCCAGCGCGCCGCGCAGCGGATTTCGGTCGACAGCGGAGGTGCCCAGTACGGCCGGCAGTTGGGCGCAGATGATGAGCAGGCCGGTTGCGGTGGTGAAGCCGAGCAGGACCGGTTGCGAGAGCAGGTAGGCCAACGGGCCGCCGCGGGCGAACCCCAGCAACAGCCGCCAAACCCCGACCAGGACGGCGAGCACCGCTGCGAGCTGCGCGAATTCGGCGGTGCCGGCCGGAGCGTGGGCGCTCACAGCGCCCAGGACGAGCAGCGACGTGATCGCGGTCGGCCCGGTCTGCAGGTAAGGAGAAGACGCTATGACTGCTGCGGCGATCGGCGCGAAGGCGGCTGAATAAAGACCGTGCTCGGCGGGCAGACCGGCCAGCTGAGCGTACGCGAGGGACTGTGGGACGAGTACGAATGCGACGCTGACGCCCGCTACAACGTCTCGGGACAGCGAGGTCGCCCACCCGGACCCTCGCCTTGGCCATCGGACGAACCGTCCGGTCCGGTGTCTTACGCGCTCGCCGCTTTCAGGGATCGACACTTCACCCGCCACTCGCTGACACCACCGACTCCGACCAGCCGGACTGGTACACCCTGCCGGTCGAGCAGGCTGGCGGCAATAGCGGCGCGGTGCCCATTCGAGCAGATCAGCCAGACCGGCTCGTCCCTTGCTAGCTCGTCCAGTTTCTCCGGCAGGTCGGCGAGGAAGACGAGGTGGCTGTCGGGAATGGTTCCCCATGCCCATTCCAGCTCCTGCCGCACGTCGACCACGTAAGGCTGCTCTCCGCGCCGGTGCGCTTCACACAGATCGTCGGCGCTGACCACCTCGTAGGAGGCGGTGGGACGGCCACCGCTCCGCCAGCTGTCGAACCCGCCTTCCGAATACCCGATGATCTGCGTCCAGCCGATGCGGAACAGCTGGGTCACCGCCTCGATGAGCGACTCGTCGACGGGATCGGGAAGGACGAGCAACAGGGGCGCATCGAAGGGCACCAGCCACCCGACATACGCCGCGAATCCGGAGTTGAGCTCGACGTTCACCGAGCCGGGAATGTGTGCCGCCGCGAAGGCCTCCCGGTCGCGAGCGTCGATCACCCACACATCGCGCTCGATCGCCTCCTCGACCGCATCGGCGCCCACCGCCGGCGGCTGTGGCAACCGCCCCAGCACAGCGGCACCCGCCCTGTTGATCGGGGCCATGTGCGCGTAGTACGCCGGGTACGCCATCAGCTCACTGCGCAGCTCAGTGGAGAAATCTGAGAAGTCGGCGGCGCGCACCAGCAGGTTGCGCCGCCGCTCGTCGCCGATGGTGCTGGTGGTCTTCGTCGTAGGCATGGCGGCGACGCAGAAGCTGCCCGCGCCGTGGGTGGGCAGCACCTGCACGTCGTCGGGCAGTTCGGCCAGCTTCGACAGCGACTCGTACTGCGCTCTGGTCAGCTCGTCCGTGAAGGAAGGCCCCAACAGGTCGGTGCGGCCGGCGGTGCCGACGAGCAGGCTGCCGCCGGTGAAGACCGCGTCCGGCCGCTCGGCCCCACTGCGAACCGCGAGCCATGACAGGTGCTCGGGAGTGTGGCCGGGCGTGGCCATGGCGACCAGCCGGATGTCGCCGACGGCGAGTTCGTAGCCGTCCTCGGCGCCCTGGTGCGTGAACTCGTACCGCCCTCGGGCCGGCAGCACCAGGGTGGCGCCGGTCGCCGCTCTGATCTCCTGCGCCCCCGAAACGTAGTCGTTGTGTACATGCGTCTCGAGGACGGCACGCACGTTCACGCCGAGGCGATCCGCGGCGGCAAGAAAGCGCCACGCGTCTCGCTGTGGATCGACGACCACCGCCTCGTCTCCGGATCGCACCAGGTAGCTGTTGTCGCCAAGCCCTGGTGTGACGAACACCTCGAAATCCATCGAGCCGCCACCCCTCGTCAAACTTTTTGTTGTCAATTGACTTATTGAACGACGAACTCTAGGTTTTGTCTATGGCTCTGCAGCCCGGACCCGTACTCGAGGAGACCGCCGCCCGGTTCGCCCTTCTGAGCGATCCGACGCGGCTCCACCTGCTGAGCTTGATCCTCGAGCGGGGCGAGAGCACCGTCGGTGAGTTGGCCGACGCCGCCGGCGTCTCGGTCGCCAACACATCGCAGCACCTGCGCCGGCTCGCTCTCGGTGGCGTCCTCGGCCGCAGGCGAGCCGGCCAGCAGGTCTATTACCGAGTTGTCGAGGAAACCATCGGGCAGCTTTGCGACATCGTCTGCTCCAGCGTGGAAGCCCGCGCGAGCATTCGGGCCCTTTCGGAAGCCGGCTAGCGACGGAGGCCGTGGTGGCGGACAGCGTGACCGAACCACCAGTCATCGCCCGTTCCATCGGCGTCGGCGCTCCGGCGCCTGCGTGGGGCAAGGTGATCGACCAAACGACCTGCATCGGTTGCCACGCCTGCACCACCGCCTGCAAGTCCGAGAACGACGTGCCGTTGTCGGTGACGCGTACGTTCGTCAAGAACGTCGACGTGGGCACCTTCCCGCAGGCTCGGCGCTCGTTCCAGGTGACGCGCTGCAACCAGTGCGCCGACGCGCCATGCGTTGCGGCGTGCCCCACGGCCGCGATGCATGTGCGCGACGACGGGATCGTCGATTTCGACAAGTCGCTGTGCATCGGCTGCAAAGCCTGCATGGCCGCGTGTCCCTACGACGCGATCTTCATCAATCCGGAGGACCACTCGGCGGAGAAGTGCAACTTCTGCGCTCACCGGCTGGACATGGGGCTGGAGCCGGCCTGTGTCGTGGTATGCCCGACGCAGTCGATCATGGTGGGCGACCTGAACGACCCGGGCTCCGAGGTGGCGCGGATCGTCAACCGCGAACCCGTCAGCGTGCGCCGGCCAGAAAAGAACACCCGGCCGAAGCTGTACTACCGCGGTGCCACCGAGTTCACCCTGGACCCGCTCGCGGCAGCCCGCCCGCCAGGTGACACCTACGCGTGGACGGAGCAACCGAAGGGCGGGCACGTCGTGCAGGGGCCGACGGCCCCGCAGAACAGCAGCGCCGCCGCGGTCATCTCCTACGATGTCGCGCACCGCGCACCCTGGGACTGGCGGGTGAGCCTGTACACGTGGACCAAGGGCATCGCAGCAGGTGCGTATCTCGTGCCGCTGCTGCTGGTCCTGGGCGGGTGGCTCGATTCGACGAGCGCACTGTGGGTGTGGGCGGCACCCATCGTGGCCGCGACGTTCCTGGCGATCACCGCGGCACTGCTGATCTGGGACCTGGAACACCCGGAGCGCTTCCACTACATCTTGACCAAGCCGCAATGGCGGTCGTGGCTGGTCCGCGGCGGCATCATCCTGTCCGGGTTCACCGCCTCGATCGGCGTGCATCTGCTGGGCAGCCTGCTGGACATACCTTGGCTTCGGACGGCTGCGGCGGTGGCCGGCCTCCCGCTGTCGGTGCTGACCGCGGTCTACACCGCTTACCTGTTCGCCCAGGCCAAGGCGCGCGACCTGTGGCAGAACCCGCTGCTGCCGCCTCACCTTGTCGTCCAGGCGGTGTTGGCCGGCGCGGCCGCGGTGCTGCTGATCGCCGCGTGGGGCGGTGATACCGACGTGCAGACGGCGCTCGGTTGGATGCTGGCCGGCGCGGCGCTGGTGCATCTGCTTTTCGTGCTGGGCGAGACGACGCTGCCGCACGTCACCGCGCATGCGCGGCTGGCCTCGCACGAAATGGTGGCCGGGCGGTTCCGGGTCCTGTTCTGGGCCGGCGCCGCGCTGGTCGCGACCGGCCTGGCCGCTCCGTGGCTCGGCGCCGGGGTCGCCTTGCCCGCTTTGATCGGGCTGGCGCTGTACGAGCACGCATACGTGCAAGCCGGCCAGTCGGTTCCGCTGGCCTAGGAGGTGGCGTGACGGATCTCGAGGACGTCGCCGGCCGGGTCAGCGCGGCCCGAGCCGCCACCGAAGCGCGCGGCGAGACGTTCTATCCCGGTGCCAGCCGAATCCATCTGGCCGCGTTCCCGCCGAAAGAACGGTGGGACGACTGGGTGGAGCTGGAGTCCAAGGACTGGCCGCGCCGCACCGAGCGGCACTACATGCTCGTCCCGACCACCTGCTTCAACTGCGAGTCGGCCTGCGGCCTGCTGGCCTACGTCGACCGCGACACGCTCCAGGTGCGCAAGTTCGAGGGGAACCCCGAACATCCCGGCTCGCGCGGGCGCAACTGCGCGAAGGGCCCGGCCACGGTCAACCAGGTCACCGACCCGGACCGCATCCTGCACCCGCTCAAGCGGGTCGGCCCACGCGGTGGCGGGCAGTGGGAGCCGGTCAACTGGGACGAGGCGCTCGATGACATCGCCGGGCGCATCCGCGCGGCGATCGTAGAAGACCGCCGCAACGAGGTGATGTATCACGTGGGCCGCCCGGGTGAAGACGGGTTCACCGAACGCGTGCTGGCCAGTTGGGGCGTCGACGGGCACAACTCGCACACCAACGTGTGCTCGTCGGGCGCCCGCGCCGGTTACCACTTCTGGACCGGAATCGACCGGCCGAGCCCGGACCACGCCAACGCCGATGTGATCCTGCTGATCAGCTCTCACCTGGAATCCGGGCACTACTTCAATCCGCACGCGCAGCGCATCGTCGACGCCAAACAGCGGGGTGCCAAGCTGATCGTGTTCGACACCCGGCTGTCCAACACGGCGACACATGCCGACTTCTGGATCTCGCCTTATCCAGGGTCCGAGCCGGCCATCCTGCTGGCGATCGCGTCCTACCTGTTGCGCACCGGGCGCTACGACCGGGAGTTCGTCCGACGGTGGTGGAACTGGCAGGAGTACCTGGTTGCCGAGCACTCGGAGCGGGAGCCGACGTTCGACACCTTCGAGGCGGTGCTGACCGAGCTCTACAGCGAGTACACCTTCGCGTTCGCCGAACGCGAGTCCGGCGTTCCCGCCGCCACCCTGGAGCAGGTTGCCGAGATCGTCTCGAACGCCGGCACCCGGCTCGCCACGCACAGCTGGCGATCGGCGGCGGCCGGCAACCTGGGCGGCTGGCAGGTATCCCGGACGCTGTTCATGCTCAACGCACTCCTCGGCGCGGTCGCCACTCCCGGCGGCACGTACCCCAACGCGTGGAACAAGTTCGTGCCGCGGCCGATGTACGTCCCGCCCCATCCGGGCACGTGGAACGAGCTGACCTGGCCGCTGGAGTACCCGCTGGCACTGAACGAGCTGTCGTTCCTGCTGCCGCACTTTCTCAAAGAAGGCCGGGGCAAGATCGACGTGTACTTCACCCGGGTCTACAACCCGGTGTGGACCAACCCGGACGGCCTGAGCTGGGTGGAGGTCCTGACCGACGAGAAGCTGGTCGGCCTGCACGTCGCCCTCACACCCACGTGGAGCGAGACTGCGTTCTTCGCCGACTACGTGCTGCCGATGGGACTCGGGCCCGAACGTCACGACCTGCACTCCTACGAACAGTACGACGGCCAGTGGATCGGGTTCCGCCAGCCGGTGCTGCGCGCCGCCCGCGAACGAACCGGTGAGTCGGTGACCGATACCCGGGATGTCAACCCCGGCGAGGTGTGGGAAGAGAACGAGTTCTGGATCGAGCTGTCCTGGCGGATCGACCCGGACGGAAGCCTCGGAATCCGGCAGTACCACGAGTCGAAGCAGCGGCCGGGCACCAAGCTCGGCGTCGATGAGTACTACGCCTGGATCTTCGAGAACTCGGTACCGGGCCTGCCTGAGGCGGCGGCGGCCGAAGGCCTGACACCGCTCGGCTACATGCGGCGCTACGGCTCCTTCGAAGTACGCAAGGGCGTCGGCCCGATCTACGAAGACGAAGTCGCGCCGGCCGATCTGGTCGAGCCCAACGAAGACGAGTACGGCCGGGTCTATACCCGGGCGCCGGCGCCGGCCGGGGTCAACATCGTGCCGATGGGTGCCCCGGAGCCGGATGCCGCAGGCCGGCGTCCGGCCGGTGTGCGCGTCGACGGGATCGTCCGGCGAGGTTTCCCGACGCCCAGCGGACGGCTCGAGTTCTACTCCCGCACATTGGCCGACTGGGGCTGGCACGAGTACGCGATCCCCGCCTACATGCGCAGCCACATCCACCCCGAACACCTTGACCCCGACCAGATGGTGCTCATCTCCACGTTCCGGTTGCCGACTCAGATCCACACCCGGGGCGGAAATGCGAAGTGGCTGGACGAACTCGCGCACACCAACCCGCTGTGGCTGCACCCGCAGGACGCCGGTCGCATCGACGTCAGGACCGGCGATCTGGTCGCCGTCAAAACCGAGATCGGCTCGTTCGTCGTCAAGGCCTGGGTCACCGAAGGCATCCGCCCTGGGGTGGTGGCGTGCAGCCATCACATGGGCCGGTGGAAGCTGAAGGACCAGTCGGCTACCGGGCAGCGGCAGTTGATGTCGACCGTCGACCTAACCAAGCGGGAGGGCACCTGGCAGATGAGCCGCGTCTCGGGCGTCCGGCCGTACGAGTCCGCCGACCCTGACACCAGCCGACTCTGGTGGACCGACGTCGGCGTGCATCAGAACCTCACCTTCCCGGTGCATCCGGACCCGATCTCCGGCCAGCACTGCTGGCACCAGGCGGTGCGGGTGCGCAAGGCCCTACCCGGCGAGGAGTACGGCGACATCGCCGTCGATACGGCCAAGGCGCACGAGGTCTACCAGAACTGGTTGAAGAAGGCCCGCGACGCCACGTCGCATTCACCTGACGGCACCAGGCGGCCGTACTGGCTGATGCGTCCACTCAAACCGGCCAAGGCCGTCTTCCGGCTACCGCAACAGGGCTGACGTATGAACTCGCCATCCCCGACCAGGACTCGCGCTGAGCTGTTCCGAGCCCTCGGCGTACTCGCCGAGCCGCCGGGGGCCGAGCACGCCCGGCTGGCAGCCCTGGTCGGACTCCCCGTACCGAGCCGCAGCGACTGGACCGAGGCCTTCCTGGTCCAGCTTCCGCCGCATGCGTCCATCTACGTCGGGTCCGAAGGCATGCTGGGCGGGGAGGCGGCCGATCGGGTGGCGGGCTTCTGGCGGGCATTACGGCTGCGGGTTCCCGCCGATTCGGACCACGTGACCGCGCTACTCGGTCTCTATGCCACCCTGCTCGAGGCCGAGGTTGACGAGTCCGCACCCGCCCGCCGGTTGTTGTGGCGGGAGGCCAGGACGGCGCTGCTACATGAACACCTGCTCAGCTGGCTGCTGCTCTACACCGCGGCGATGGGCGATGTGGGTCCGGCCTCGTACCGACGGTGGGCGAGCCTGCTTCACGAGGCCCTGGTGGCCGAGGCGGCCGACGTCGCTGCGCCGTCGCGGCTGCCGATGCATTTGCGAGACGTGCTCGCGCTGTCATGGACCGGCGAGAGGCTCGACACGCTGCTCGATGAGCTGCTCGCGCCGGTACGAGCCGGCTTCGTGCTCACCCGAGCCCACCTCGCCGTGGCCGCGCGGCGTACCAGCCTGGGCCTGCGGGTAGGTGACCGCAGGCGGATGCTGCGTGGGCTCCTCGAGCAGAACCCACCCGCGACGCTCGGCTGGCTCGCTGAGCATGCGACGGCGTGGTCGGCCCGGCACGCCGCGGACGAGTGCCTGGCCGGGCCCGTTGCGGCTTACTGGGCCGAACGTGCGGCGGCGACGGGAGCGGCCCTTGCGGCTGCGACATCGGAATACCACCACGCCGAGACTCCAAGGTGATCCGGCGGTAACGGAAAGGAGAGCCACCGTGACCATGCAGACTCCGGCGGCGAGCGCCGCTGAGACCATCCCGCTGACCGAGGCCGACGTCCGGCGCATCGTCAAAGAAGAGGTGACCAAGGCCTTTGCCAGCAATCCCGCATCGCGCCGGGCCGCGATCATCGCGTCGAAGGGAACCCTGGACTGGGCGTATCCCCCGCTCATCCTGGCCAACGCTGCGGCGGCAGCCGGGATGCAGGTGTCGATGTTCTTCACGTTCTACGGGCTGAACATCATCCATCGCGACTTCGAGAAGCGGATCAAGGTGGGCCCGGTCGGCAACCCGGCGATGCCGATGCCGGTTCCCATGCCCCAGCTCCTCACGGCGATGCCCGGGATGGT
>DATHUM010000127.1:0-7078 GCA_035462225.1 Jiangellaceae bacterium
TGGACTGTCGCAAGATCACGACTCTGCCGACGGCAGGTAGGAGGGAAGGATCGAAGGCGGCATCGGTCCCTTGATTCTCCGGCCCGATTGCGACTCCTCCCAGGCGTGCGCCAGTATTCCGACGGCTCGGCTGAGCACGAACAGCCCGCGGGCAAGAGGGGCGGCGAACCCGAGCTCGCCGTAGATGATGGCGGTGAGGCCATCGACGTTCATCGGCACGTTCTTGCCGGTCTCGTTCATGAGTTCGGCTTCGATCGCCAGCCCGGCGCGCAGGTAAGCTCCCGACACCTCTCCCTTGTCGCGCGCCTCGGCGACCAGCGTGATCAAGGGCTCCCGACGCGGATCGACCGGATGGAAGCGGTGCCCGAAGCCGGGCAGGAAGCGCACTTCGGCTCGCCAGGCCTGAACAGTGGCACGCGCCGCCTCAGCGGACTCCTGGCCGGCACTCTCGCGCTCCACGACCTCGCTGAGCATCGTCAGGCACTGTTCGCCTGCCCCGCCGTGCACATCGCCGAGCATGTTGACACCGGTCGCGACAGCGTTGTTGAGCCCGACACCACACGTAGCGGCCATCCGGGCAGCGGCGATGGACGGTGCCTGAGGGCCGTGGTCGGCCGAGGCGACCATGGCGGCTTCGAGAAGCCGGGCCTGTGCGGGTGTCGGGCGGCCCGAGCGCAGCAACAACCAGATCACGTCCGCCAGCCCTCGGCCGGCGATGACCTCCGCGATGGGTTCTCCGCGGTACTCGATGACGCCGGGCTCGATCCTGATGATCCCCGACGCCCACCAATCGGCGACCTCGTCGTGCTGATGGTCTGTGCCGCCGGTCATGACGCAGCCGCCGAGTCGACCTGATCGCCGGCCGGATCGCTGCCGGTGAGCAGTTCGTCGTCGTGTTCGCCGAGCAATGGAGGGGGCAGCACCGGGACACTCGGCTGTCCGTCGAACATGGCACCGTTACCGACCACGCGAAGCGTGCGGTGCATCCCGTTGGGCATCGGCAACTCCGCTATGAAACCCCGGTCGGCGAGCTGCTCCAGGTCGAGCGCTTTGTCCACCGTGAGGACGCGAGCGGCTGGGACGCCGGCAGCCGACAGCGTCTCCTCCCACTCGAGCGCAGGCCGGGTTCGCAGAGCGGTGTTGATCTCACGGTTCAGTGCCTCACGGTTGACCTTGCGGGCCTCCCGTTCGCGGAACCGCTCGTCGTCGAGGAGGTCGGGACGATTGATGACCCGGCATAGCGTGACGAACTGTTCCTGCCGGTTGGCGGCGATGTTGAGCGGCCCGTCGGCGGCCTCGAACGTGCCCGACGGCGCAGCCGTAGCGTTCTGGTCGCCCATGGGTTCGGTCAGCAACCCGCTGATGAGGTAGTTCGACACCGCCCAGCCCATGGCGGATAGAGATGCCTCGAGCATCGAGACGTCGATAAAGCAGCCTTCGCCCGTCCTGGCGCGGCCGGCCAGCGCCGCATTTATCGCCATCGCCGCGGTCAACCCACCGATGGTGTCGCAGATGGGAAAGCCGACTCGCAATGGCGCGGTGTCCCGCGTCCCGGTGATGCTCATCATGCCCGACAGGCCCTGGATGATCTGGTCGTACGCTGGGCGCTGGCTCATCGGTCCGGTCTGGCCGAATCCCGAGATGGCGCAGTAGACCAGCCCCGAGTTGATCTCTCGGAGCTCCGACCACGGGAAGCCGAGTCTGGCGAGCACACCGGGCCGGAAGTTCTCGACGAGGACGTCCGCGTCTTCCAACAGCTTCTTGAATGCGGCCTTACCGTCGTCGCGCTTGAGGTCTATGACGACGGACTTCTTGCCGGCATTCTGGGCCAGGAAGGACGTACCGAGGCCGATAGCATTCAGCTCGGAGTCCGCACCCAGCTGGCGAGCCAGATCGCCGATGCCGGGTGCCTCGACCTTGATCACCTCTGCGCCCAGCAGTGCGAGCTGGTAACTGCAGTACGGTCCGGCCAGGACATTGGTCAGATCGAGGACCCGTGTCCCGGTCAATGGGCCATTCCTCATCGAGCAGTCTCCTCCAGCAACGTTGCGCGGGCCCACCGCCGGGCCGTGTTGACATGGAGCATCCACCGACAGCCCCATGACGTCTACGCACTCGGTCGTAGCGTGTTCTTACGGTAGCATTGGGTCCGTAGTACGGTCTATAGGAACCACTAGGCGGTCTTGGAGATGACGACATGTCCGGCGTAACGCCAGAAAACCGGCTACTTGCAGAAGAGGATGAAGCGGTAGTTGACGCCCAATGCCTGGTGGCAGGCCGATGGTGTACG
The DNA here is from genome assembly GCA_035462225.1 of Jiangellaceae bacterium. GTDB lineage: Bacteria > Actinomycetota > Actinomycetes > Jiangellales > Jiangellaceae > JASLBX01. The sequence continues at coordinate 2,291 of DATHUM010000127.1, forward strand.
AGCACGGGACGCGCCGAACGCATCGGACCCCACGCGCGCCGCATAGTAAGCGTCGCGCACGTAGCCGATTCGGTCCTGGTTGACCAAGCGCTGGCCTACGCACGGCAGGCGCAGGCCGTTGTCGAGCGGTTGTCTCCCGCTGCCCGGGCCGACGTGCTGGACCGTGCCGCGGACCTGGTCGATCGGCAGCGAGACGACTTCGCTCGGCTGCTCGCTCTGGAGCTCGGCAAGCCGGTCAGGGACGGCCGCGGTGAGATGGTCCGGGTAGGGGACACCTTGCGCGTCTCGGCTGCCGAGGCCCGCCGAATCGGCGGAGAGGTGCTGCCGACGGCGGGATGGCAGCGCGGTGTCGGGACGACCGCCATGACCTACCGGGCCCCGGTCGGTGTCGTGGTGGCCATCACGCCGTTCAACGCTCCAGCGAACCTGCTCGCTCACAAGCTCGCGGCATCGTTCGCCGCCGGCAATACGACGATTGTCAAGCCGCCACCACAGGCACCGGCGGTGTCCGCTCGGCTGGTCCAAGTGCTGCTGGAGGCCGGAATGCCTGTGGAGGCGGTGCAAATCGTCCACGGCGGCGCAGACGTCGGCAGCCGGCTGTGCGAGTCGTCCGTCGTGTCGGCGGTGAGCTTCACCGGCAGCGCCGCGGCCGGTGCGGCGGTGGCGAGGGCTGCCGGACCGAAGCGGCTGGTGCTCGAACTCGGGGGCAACGCGGCGACCATCGTGTGCGAGGACGCGGACATCGAGGCAGCGGCGGCCATGTCCGCCGCTACAGGATTCAGCAACTCCGGACAGAGTTGCATTTCAGTGCAGCGGATCTACGTGCACACGTCGGCCTTCGATCGATTCACCGACGCGTTGACTGCCGCCGTCCGCGGCCTGACGGTGGGTGATCCGCTCGACCCGGCGACGGACGTCGGAAGCATGGTCGACGACGACGCCGCGTCCCGAGTGGAAAAGTGGATCAAGGAGGCGGAGGCCGGCGGGGCCATCGTGACGTGTGGTGGGTCGCGCGATGGCGCCACATTGGCACCCACCGTCGTCGCTGAACCAGATCCCAGGTCAGACCTCGTCGTCGAGGAGGCCTTCGGGGCGGTGGTTGCCGTGCTGCGCTACGAGAGCTTCGACGAGGTCATCGACATCTGCAACAAGAGCCGCTACGGCCTGCAGGCCGGGCTCTTCACCCAGAACATCGCGCGAGTCTTCGATGCGTGGCGCCGTCTCGAGGTCGGCGGGCTGATCGTCAACGGTACGTCCAACTTCAGGCTCGATCATGTGCCGTTCGGTGGAGTAAAGGATTCGGGGATCGGCCGCGAGTCTCCCCGCTGGATGATCGATGACTACACGGTGACAAAGACGCTCATCCTGCGTGGCATGTCGATCTGGGGCGACGAGTCGGCGTCCGGCATGTAACGGTCGTCGACCCGCGCGAAAGGAGTGTGCACATGCTTGCCGCTGAACGTGACACCGAACGCGAGCCTGGCGGGATGGCGCCCCGTCTTGCGATCTCGACCGTGTGCCTTTCCGGCACGCTTGAAGACAAGCTGAGTGCCGCTGCGGCGGCCGGGTTCCTTGGCGTCGAGATCCTCGAGAACGACCTCGTCATGTCACCGTGGTCGCCCAGTCAGGTGCGTCATGAGGCAGCACGTCTCGGCTTGTCCGTCGAGGTGTATCAGCCGCTACATGTCGAGGCGGTGCCGCCGGAACTGTTTGCGGCCAGCTTGCGTCACGCTGACCGGAAGTTCGACGTGCTCGAGGAACTCGGCGCGGATGTGATGCTGATCTGTTCATCGAAATCACCGCAGGGCGTTGACGATGACGAACTCGCTGCGGAGCAGTTACGCGCGCTGGCAGACCGTGCCGATCGCCGCGGGCTGCGGCTCGCGTACGAAGCCGTTCCGTGGGGACGCGTGCGCACGCACGACCACGCGTGGCGCATCATCGAGCGTGCCGACCACCCGGCGCTCGGGCTGTGCCTCGACAGCTTCCACGTGCTGTCCACGAGCAACGATCCCGCCGGAATAGGGCAAGTACCGGGCGCCAAGGTGTTCCACGTCCAACTCGCCGATGCACCACGGCTGAACATGGACGTCCGCGAGTGGAGCCTGCACTACCGGATGTTTCCGGGCCAGGGATCGCTCGACCTGGCTGGGTTCGTCGGCCAGATCCTGGCCACGGGGTACGCCGGCCCGATGGCTCTCGAGGTGTTCAACGACGTCTACCAGCAGGAAGATCCTCGGCACGCGGCCACCGATGCGATGCGTTCTATGCTCGCGCTCACCGAGGCCGTCGGCGCGCGCGGAGATCTGGCAGTCCGCCGACAACTCCCTACGGCCGTCTTACCGCCGGCGCCCGATCTCCGCGGGTTTGCATTCGCCGAGATTGCGGTGGACGAGGTCTCCGGTCCACTTGTGGCGCGTACTCTCGCCGCGCTTGGATTCACCCATACCGGGCAGCATCGTTCCAAGCCGGTGCAGCTTTGGCAGCAGGGCAGCGCCCGGGTCTTGCTGAACCTCGCACCGCAACGGTCGATCAACCCCGCCACAGCTGCGATCTCTGCGCTTGCCGTCGAGAGTGCGGACCCAGCCGAGTCCGGCCGGCGGGCCGAACGGTTACTGGCGCCGAAGCTTCCGCGGGTTCTCCGCCCAGGCGAGACAGACCTGAACTGCGTGGCCGCCCCCGATGGAACCGCCTTGTTCTTCTGCGACACCGGACAGGACGACGGTTGGCTGGACGATTTCGCTCCGACCGGGAACTCGCCGCGCACGTCTCCACTGTTGACGGACGTCGACCACGTATCGCTCACCGAGTCGATCGACGACTTCGACCAGGCAGCGCTGTTCTACCGCTCGGTGCTCGGCCTGTCTCCTGGAGAACCCACTGAGATCACCGCTCCATTCGGTCTGTTCCGTAGCTGGTCGGCAACCGATTCCAGCAGTCGCGTGCGGATCACCTTGAGTACAGCTCCACTGCGCCGTGGTGACTGGGCGCCCGCTGTGTCGAGCCCTCAACACGTCGCATTCGCCACCGACGATGCGATCGCCTGCGCGAAGGCAATGCGCGAGCTCAACGCACCGATACTGGAGATTCCGAGCAACTACTACGACGATCTCGATGCACGCCTGGCGCTTCCGGCCGAACTGCTCGACACGATGCGCGAGTACTCGATCCTCTACGACAGCGATGAGCGTGGCGCGTATCTCCACCTCTTCACCGAGATGCTGGGCTCGCGCGTGTTCTTCGAGGTGGTGCAGCGTATCGACGGATATGCCGCCTACGGTGCGTCGAACGTCATTCCTTTGCGCATGGCCGCGCACCGCCGCCAGCGGCTTCGCATGCTGGCAAGCGCGCCGACAGAGCCCCGAACCGACCGTCGGCACGACTACTCGCTCGCGCACTTGACCGCGCTGAGCCTCTCGCCTCCGGAGCTGGTGGATGCGGCTGCCGCCGCAGGCTACCGCTATGTGGGCATTCGGATGACCAAGGTGACGATGGAGGAGCCGCACTACCCCCTTACGTACGACCCCGCTCTCATGCGGGCCACCAAGACCCACCTAGCGGCCACCGGAATCGACGTCCTGGACATCGAGCTCGCGCGGATCACGTCTGGCGACAATCCGCGCGATTACCTGCGCTTCTTGGAAGCCGGCGTCGAACTGGGCGCCCGGCACGTCATCACGCAGCTACCGGATGCGGACTTCTCGCGCAAGACCGATCGGTTCGCCGAGCTGTGTGAGCTGGCCCGGCCACTCGGCCTCACCCTCGACCTCGAGTTCCCGTCGTGGACCGAGACGCCGAACCTGGCCGAAGCGACACGTGTCATCCGGGCAGCCGGCCAATCCAATGCGGGAATGCTGATCGACCTGCTGCACTTTGCGCGCTCGGACTCCAGCCTCGCCGAGCTGCGCGAGCTTCCGCCGGAGTGGTTCCACTTCGCCCACGTGTGCGATGCTCCCGGCCAGGTGCCGACCAGCACCGCGGGACTCATCCACACCGCGCGCTTCGAGCGCCTCTTTCCGGGTGAGGGTGGCATCGACATGCGTGGCATTCTTGCCGCCTTGCCGGCCGGGATCCCGTACGCGCTGGAGATTCCGCGAGCGACGCTTGTCGCGCAGGTTGGCGCCAAAGAACACGCTCGCCTTGCGATCACCGCCGCCCGCAGTCACCTCGACGCTGTTCCAGCTGAGGGACGCCGCGCCGCAGGCGACCAAGCCCAAACCGCGTGACCCGGTGTCAGTTCGCCGCAGTTCAAGATCAGCTCGACGCTATTCAAGATCAAGTGGTCGCGAGCGTCAGATCTGCCACGATCTTCGGTCCTGGCCTCGCGCCCGCTGGTGTCCGCTCTGCAGTCGGGCGACGAGCTGGGTTCTTCGTGACTTCAGATCCACTGAGGTTGCGCGCACGACGACCAGGCCGAGCGACTCGAGCCGCTCTTCCCTGGCGTTGTCATTCGTGTGCTGCACTAGCTCCCGATGTTGTCCACCGTCGTATTCGCCAACCAGCCCCGACGCTTCGTCCAGAAGGTCGGGGATGCCGGCGAAGACTCCGGACGAGTCCAGTACGGCGACATTGACCGCCGGCTTGGGCAGGCCGGCCTCGACCTGCCAGACGTACCGCAGCCTGCTCTCTGGACCTGACGCCGCCCGCCCGTCCGCCAGATCCAGGGCGACTCGCGCGATCGGCACCCCGTTCCAACCCGCTTTACCGGGCAGGAAGCCGCGCATGCCGTCCAGACTCACGACACCGGCGCGAAGCATCGCGTCGAGGACGACCACAGCCTCCTCCACC
>DATHUM010000128.1:0-2281 GCA_035462225.1 Jiangellaceae bacterium
ACCAAGCCGAAAGAGGCGTTATCGGGGTTGCTCGTCGGTGGGTTGGTCGATGATGGGAGGCAGATCGTCGTCCCTTCTGCCGGCGGGGGCGGCTGCCGTCTGCCGGCCGCTGACGATCTCGGCGGCTTCCTCGCCGAGGGATGCCTCGATCGCCTCGGCTTCTTCTTCACGGCCGGGCGTGCGCAGGTTCCACTTGGTGATGACCCAGCGGAACACGAAGAAGTAGATGGCCGCGTAGCCGAGACCGATCGGGATCAGCAGTAGTGGCATCTCGGCGATGCGGAAGTTGAGCACGTAGTCGATCGCCCCGGCGGAGAATCCGAACCCGTCTCTGATGCCCAGCGCATTGGTCAAAGCCAATGAGGTGCCGGTGAGCAGGGCGTGGATGAAGTACAGCGGGTACGCGACGAACAGGAACGAGAACTCCAGCGGCTCGGTGACGCCGGTGAGGAACGAGGTGAGCGCCGCGGAGAGCATGATGCCGCCGACGATCTTCTTCTGCCGTGGGCGGGCGGTCTGCCAGATGGCCAGGGCGGCAGCCGGCAGGGCGAACATCATGATCGGGAAGAAGCCGGTCATGAACACGCCGGCGTCCGGGTCGCCGGCGAAGAACCGGAGCAGGTCGCCGTGCACGACCTCGCCACCCGGCGGGGTGTAGTCGCCGACCTGGAACCACAGGACGTTGTTCGGGATGTGGTGCAGCCCGAGCGGGATCAGCAGCCGGTTGACGAACCCGAACAGCCCGCCGCCGATGACGTCGTTGTCGCTGACGGCCTCGCCGAACGCGTCCAGGACCGCGGCGAACGGGCGGTAGATGAAGCTCATCAACACACCGATGATCACAGCGGCGACCGCGGTGATGATCGGCACGAACCGGCGGCCGCCGACGAACGCCAGGTAGGCAGGGAGCCGGATCCGGTAGTACCGCTGCCACAGCAGCGCAGCGACGATGCCCATGATGATGCCGCCGAGCACGCCGAAGTTGACCAGCTCCTGCGCTTCGCCCTCCTCGGGGGTGCCCAGCACGTGTGGCGACATCGCGTCGGTGACGCCCTTGAACACCAGATAACCGACGATGCCGGCCAGTGCGGTCGAGCCGTCGGACTTGCGGGCGAACCCGATAGCCACACCCAGCGCGAACAGCAGAGGCAGATTCGCGAACAGCGCATTACCGGCTGCGAAAAGCACCTCGGCAACCGGCTGAAGCCACTCCAACGCCTCGTATTGCGCCAGCCCGGCGGGGAAGCCCTCCGTAACGGTGCCTTCCTTGCCGCCGAGCATGTCGTTCGCCCCGAACCGCAGCAACAACGCCGCGGCCGGCAACACGGCAATCGGCAACATCAAACTGCGGCCGATCCGCTGCAGCACTACGAGGGTCGGGCCCCACGCACTGCCAGCGGACGACGATGTCGTACTCGCAGTACTCAACTTGTTCTCCTTCGATCGATCCTTAAGGGCCGGGCCGTGATTGCCTGCCCTCCGGTGACTCGGCTAGAGACTGGTTCGGACTGGTCTAGATAAGTTGCTCGCGGCCATACCTTGGACGGTGCCCGAGTTTCTGTCAAGCACCCGCACGGTAAGCGGCGTGGCGAGCGCCAGCGCCGTGGAACGCTAGTTCCGGTGTGCGGCGTGACTTGGTCCGGTACTTGACGTTCGGTCGAGCTTCATGTGGACCTGGTAGCGGTCGGCCCGGTACCAGGACGTGACGTGCTCCATCGGGCGCCCGGCCGCGTAAGACGTCCGGCGGAACACGAGCAACGGAGCGGCCGGCGGCACCCGCAGGAGTCGAGCCCGCAACGGATCGGCGCCTTCTGCCCAAACGGTCTGTGACGCCGAATCGAGCAGCCGGCCGTAGTCGCGGGCGAGGATCGAGTACACCGATCCCGACAGATCGTGCTCGAGCAGACCCGGCAGCGGGCCTGCCGGCAGCCACGAAACCTCATGCGCCATCGGCGAGCCGTCCGCCGACCTCAACCGCTCGATGCGGTAGGCCCGATCGGTCGTGGTCAGTCCGAGCGCAGCCCGCGCGGGAGGAGGTGGCACCGAGACGTCCGCACCGAGCACGATCGTCGAGGGCTTGTGGCCGCGCCGGCGCATATCTTCGGTGAACGAGGCGAGGTGGAGTTGCGACTCGACGCGCGGCGCGGCGACGAACGTCCCCTTGCCCCGTACCCGGTAGAGGCGGCCCTCGCTGACCAAACGCCCGACGGCCTCCCGGACGGTCGCCCGGCTCACGTTGTACCGAGTGACCAGGTCGCGCTCGGACGGGATCGGTGCATCG
>DATHUM010000129.1:0-3512 GCA_035462225.1 Jiangellaceae bacterium
GGGCGGCTTCGACCTGACCCCTAGGTACGGCTTGAATGCCCGCCCGCACCGTCTCGGCGGTGTACGCCGAGGCGACGATGCCGAGCGCCAACCAGGCGGTGCCATAGGGAGGGAGCGGGATCCGTAACCCCGGGATGGCAAGGGGCAGCAGCGAGAACCCGATGAAGATGATGATTGCCGGCAGGCCACGGAAGAACTCGATGTATCCCGTCGCCATCCAGCGGTACGGCCCCACCTGGCTCAACTTCATCAGGGCCAGGATCGTCCCGGCGATCAATCCCAACACGAAGCCGCCGGCGGTGTACACCAGGGTGTTGACCAGTGCGTTGAAGATCCCGCCGGTGATCGACCGGCGGATCAGGGAGGGCCGAAAGAAGACGTCGACTATCTGGCCCCAGTCAGCCGCCAACGCCGCGACGACCAGCAGCGCGACGAGGATGGCGTACTGGACCCAACGGATGCGCTGAGCCCGCTTGCGCGGGCTCAGCTTCCGCTTGGGCTGGAGGGTGTCAGTCACCGCTTGTTTCGCCCGGCTTGACACCGAACCACTTCTCGTAGATCTCGTCGTAGGTTCCGTCTTCGGATGCCTGGGCGAGGAGTTCGTTCAGCCGCGCGATGAGCTGCTCGGCATTAGGATCGTCCTTCTTCGCGGGGAACCCGTACTGCTCGCCGGTGTCGAACTCGGTCACCATCTCGGTGTCGGGGTTCTCCTCGACGAACGACAGGATCGGCACGTTGTCGTTGATCGCGGCGGCGATCTGGCCGGCCTTGAGTGCGTTCAACTGGAGTGCGAGATCTTCGAAGTTCTGCGTCGTGAAGCCGTACTCCTCCGCGTTCGCCTCGCCGTAGTCCTGGCCGGTGGTACCCGTCTGGACACCGACGAGTTCACCTTCGAGGTCTTCCAGCCCCTCGATACCGGAGCCGGCCTGCGTGATCAGGGCCTGAGTCGCGTCGAAGTAAGGGTCGGAGATGTGAAGTGCCTGGGCCCGCTCCTCCGTGATCGTCATGGCGCCCATGCCGATGTCGCAGCGGTTGGCGGCGAAGACCGCACCCGAAGTCACCTGCTCCCATTCGCCAACGTTGAGGATCTCCTGCTCGACACCCAGGTCTTCGGCCAACAGGTCGAGCAGGTCGACGTCGAAGCCGACGACCTCACCAGACTCGTCCTGGTACTGGAACGGCTCGTAGGGCAGGTGCGTGCAGACCGTCAGCTTGCCTTCCTGGATGAGTTGGATATCGCCATCACCGGCTGCGGTCGTGTCGTCGTCGTCATCTCCACCGCACCCGCTGATCGCCAGGGCGGCGGCGGACAGGATGAAGCTGAGCGTCCGAGCGGACGATGTGAGTTTCATTCCTACTCCTCGGGCGTTGTTCGAGCTCCTGCGAGTGCATCGCATGCTCGCTCATGCGGACATGATGGTACGCCCCGCTGAACCGCAGCCGTCCGGGTCGGTGGACCTGGGCTGGCCTACAGACCTTCATTCGGAGATGCCCGACTCGGGTGACCGCCAGCCGGTGCGGCCAAACAGGTCTAGTCGTGCTGGTCCCGTGCGGTCAAGGTAGAGAAGTGGCGGCGGCGACGGCTTCGGCAACCGGCACGTCGCCCGCCACGATCTCGAGCGTCTGGCCGATCGCGCGCGGTTCGTCGAGCAAGGCGGTGAGGACCGCGGCGACATCGTCGCGGGAGATACTCCCGCGTCGAACTGTCCGTGCGAGGCGCACCATCCCGGTGCCGGGCTCGTCGGTAAGGCGACCGGGCCGCAGGATCGTCCAATCGAGATCGCTTTCGCGAAGGGCCTTCTCGGAAGCGGCCTTCGCTCGCAGGTACGCCGCGAATACCTCGTCGGTGCCAGGTGGCGGGTCGTCCGACGCACCCATCGAGGAGATCAGCAAGTACCGCCGGACGTCCGCCGTCGCAGCGGCGGCGCTCAGCAGTTCCGCGGCGGCGCGATCGACGGTGTCCTTGCGTGCCGCCCCACTGCCAGGACCCGCGCCGGCGGCGAAGACCACAGCGTTCGCACCGGCCAGCTCGCGTGCGATGGTGTCGACATCGGCCTGCTCCAGATCGATGACCAGCGCGGTCGCACCCTGCTCGGCCAGATCGGCGGCCTGAGCCGGGTTTCGTATGATGCCGACGACCTCGTCGCCGCGCGCCGCCAGCAACCGTTCCAGGCGCAGTGCGATCTTGCCATGACCACCCGCGATGACGACCCGCATGAGCCGCACCCTACCTGGGCGGGCTGTGCGACGATGACGGCAACCGTGGGAAGGCACGAGCAGGCATGGTGAGACGAGGGTGGCCTTGATTTGGCGTAGTGGCTGACCCGTGAACCGACTCACCGTAACCCGAACCGGCCTGCAGCTTGCCGGCCTGATGCTGGTCGCATTCAACCTGCGGGCCGCGATAGCCGCGGTGTCGCCCGTGCTCCCAGAGATCAGGGCCGATCTCGGATTGTCAGCGTCTACGGCAGGGCTGCTCACGACGCTGCCGGTGCTGTCGTTCGCCGTGTTCGCACCGGCAGCCGCGTGGCTCGGGCACCGCATCGGGCTTGACCGGGCGATCCTGTACGCCTGCCTGGTGATCACGGCAGGGACGGTGTGGCGCGTGGCCGGCGGAGCCGTCACCCTGCTTGCCGTCACCATGGTCATCGGGGCGGCCATGACCGTCGGCAACGTGCTCGGGCCGGTCGTCGTCAAGCGAGACTTCGCCGCCCGTGCCGGCCCCGTGATGGGCCTTTTCACCGCATTCTTAATCTTGGGCGCCGCGGCCGCAGCGGCATTGACGGCCCCGCTGGCCGCCGTGTGGGACTGGCGGATCGCCCTCGCGGTGTGGGCATTGCTGGCGTTCGTCGCGGCGTTGGTCTGGTACCGGGCCACTCGTGGGCGGAGGCTGCCCGCCCAGTCGCAGGTCGAGCCGACCCGGCCCGCCGTCCGCGGACTGTGGCGCAACGGTGTCGCGTGGGGCATCACGACGCTGATGGGTGCTCAAGCCGCCGCGTACTTCGCCATGACGGCATGGCTGCCGACACTGCTGGTCGACGAGGCCGGCGTCGACCTCGGAACGGCCGGCGTGGGTCAGGCGCTGTTCCAGGTCATGGGCATTGCCGGGACGCTCCTCGTCTCAGTGCTCATCCGGGTGCGATCGAGCCAGGTCTGGCTGGCGGCGACGATCGCGTTGGGTTGGGCGGTCATGCCGGCCGGCCTGCTGGTCTGGCCGGCCGGATGGCCGTTGTTGACGTTGGTCGGCGGAACAGCCCAGGGTGCGGGCATAGCGCTGGCCCTGACGCTGGTGGTTCTGCGCGCGTACGACTCCAGTGTCACCAACGGGCTGTCGGCGATGATGCAACTAGTCGGCTACCTGATCGGTGCGGGCGGTCCAGTTGCGGTGGGCGTGCTGTACGAGCTCACCGGCTCCTGGGTCGTACCCAGGACGGTGGTGATCGGACTGGCCGGATCGATGGCACTGTCGGGCATGATCGCCGGGCGCCCGGTGACGGTGGGCGGACCGCCGG
>DATHUM010000130.1:0-1821 GCA_035462225.1 Jiangellaceae bacterium
TGCCGACTACCGACTCTGATCGACTGCAGCTGGCCGGGGCGTGACATGGTTCGTGACGCGAAATGGTGTCAACCCGTGGGGTTTCAGGAACCTGGTGGGGGCGGGGCTCCGGCTGGGTCGGGTGGCCCGGGGGCTGTTGCCCCCGGGCTCCCACAGAACGGAGCGTGACAGTCTCCCGTCACTCCGCTCTTGCCATCTTGATCATCAGGGGGTTGGTGACCCAGGCCCAGTGCGCGAACAGGCCGGGGCTGTGCCGGATGGCATGCTCCCAGGCCGCGCGGGCCTTGCGGCGGGCACGGAGTCGTTTGTACTTCCTTCGGGACCAGCGCACCAGGTAGGTGTTGATGCGCGCCAGGAGGGCGGACAGGGCGGATCGGTAGAACGCCCCGTAGTAGTGCATCCATCCTCGTACGACCGGGTTGATCATCGCGGCGAGTCCGGCCGCGTCCAGGTCGGTGCGCCGGTGGAGTTGCCACCGTCGCACCGCCCGGCTCATGCGGACCAGGGCTTGCTTGCTGACCGCGGGTAGGAACGAGGTGAACACGTTCCCCTTGCGGTCACGCGCCGCGCGGGCGCGGAAGGTGTACCCCAGGAACGTGAACGCGGTGTGCTCGTAGTGGCCACGCCGGTTGCCGTCCTTGCAGTACACGATCTTGGTCTTGTCCGGGTGCAGTCGCAGCCCAACCTCGACCATCCTGTCCTCGATCGCTTCGCGCACCCGGTGCGCTTGGCGCTCGCTGCGGCAGTGCACCACCGCGTCATCGGCGTAGCGCTCGAAGAGAACGCCCGGAAAGGTCCGGGCCATCCACCTAGATCATTCACGGTGATCCGCAACTCCTTGATCGTCGGGGTTGCGGGTCGCTGGATGGCCGGAAGTGGCGCATGGGCATGTCCGAACGCCCGAGGGTGCTCGGGTGGGCGCCGGTTCCACTGGCCGGCCGTGCTTGCGGGTCGTCGGGGCGGTGGCCGGTGGGTCAGGCGGGGTGCAGGGCTTGCAGCCGGTCCCAGCCGTCGGCGATGTCGGGTGCCCAGCGCCACCCGGGTGGGATCTTGAGGGTTCGTCGTCGGGCGTGGGTGACCAGGCGGGCTGGGGCGGACAGGATCCGCAACCGCAGGGTCTTGGTCGCGGCGGTGGCCAGGTCACCGTCCAGGGCGATCTGGCGCAACCAGGCGGTGAGGCTGACCGCCAGGGCCGCCAGCTGCAGCCAGGCCGCGTTGCGACCGTAGTCGATCGAGGGCAGGTTCCGGGCGCCGCAGGCCTTGACCTGTTTCATCCGGTCCTCGACGTGAGCCTGGGTGCGGTGGCGGGCATCGAGGAACTGGGCCTGCCCGGCGGGGGTGTTGGTGGCGAACGCGCCGTACTCGTAGTCGGGGTGTTCACCGAGCTTGGCCGGCTTGCCGACCGGACGCGGGGTGCGCCGGGCGATCACCCGCATGTCGGTCGGCCAGGTCGGGAGCCGGTCGCCGTCCTTGCCGTGGCGCAGGATCCCGGTCAGGTCCACGACCTGGGCGTCGGCGTCGACCCTGCCGTCGGTGTCGACCGCGTCGCACCAGTGGTCGTCACCCAACGCACCGATCGCGGCCAGGGTACGGTCGGCGACCGGCCAGCCGATGCTGTACTCCACCCGCCGGCCCCGCGCCCCGTGCTCGGGCGCGGTGTTCAGCGAGGTCAGGTGGTCGATGACGTCGTGGGAGGCGCCGGCGCCGTCGATGCCGACCAGCACGTCGGTGCGCCAGCCGGCGGGGATCTGCGCAAACGCCGCCCTCAGCACGTCGATGTGGTCGGCGGCGGTGAACGAGCCGGCGTTACCCGGGCGCAGC
>DATHUM010000131.1:0-2160 GCA_035462225.1 Jiangellaceae bacterium
GGCCGCCAGGATCGAGCGGGGACTCGTGAGGATCAGTACGGTCACTCGACTGGAAGTCGGCTTCTCCGCAAGATCGGCAGCGGATCACCGCAGCCTGTTCGGTGAACCGCCGATTGCATCCATGCCGGTGGAGTATCTCACGCCCACGATCGAGGACCGCGCCCTCGCCATCCAATCGGCGCTGGCGGACCGAGGGCAGCACCGCGCCCCGTCGATCCCTGATCTGTTGATCGCGGCAACCGCGGAACTCGCCGAGCTGACAGTGCTTCACCTGGACAAGGACTTCGACTTGATCGCGGACATCACCGGACAGCCACTGGAGCGCCTTCGCACCTGATCTCGCTAACGCACCGCTCGGCGTGCGAGATTTCGTTCAATACGTAGCCAAGCACCTACCTGACAAGCCGCCAGCGAGTGGCCGGGTGCACGAACTCGACCCACCTGCCGCCGGCTGCGTTCTAAGGGCGGGCTAAGCCGGAGTTTCCTCCCTTGGCCATCCGAGGTGCATACTTGCAGTAATGACAACCTTGCCCGCACGGCGTCGACATCTCCCAAGCAGCCCCTTCCAGCCTGACCCCGAGCGGGTCATCGCGCAGTTCGAATGCGGCGACCTGGTCAATCACGACTCGTACGGCATGGGTCGGGTCATCGGGACCGAAGCGGACGCGGTCACGGTCGACTTCCGGTCCGCGACGGTGCGCATCACGAGCCCCTATAACAAGATGGCACGCCTGTAGCTCGGCCGGGCTCGGGAGGACGGGCCTCGGCCGCACAGGGCATCACGCACAACTAAGGCGGTGTTGCGACCCGCCGTATTCGTGCAACACCGGCTCAGGACAGCACGCGGTAGGTCACGTGTGTGACCTGGCTCGCTGCCCGCGACTTCACCTGCTCGAGTTTCAGCGGTCGGACGCCCTCGAACAGCCGCGTGCCGGCGCCGAGCGTGAACGGCACAATGTGCAGCCGCATCTCGTCGACCAGGCCAGCGGCGAGGTACTGGTTGATAGTGGTTGCGCCGCCCGGAATCACCACATCGCCGTCCCCGGCCGCCTCGCGCGCCTGGGCCAGCGCCGACTCGATTCCGTCGGTGACGAAGTAGTACGTGGTGCCGCCGTCCATCGGCTGTGGTTCACGCGCGTGGTGGGTAAGGACGAACACGGGAGCGTGGAACGGCGGATCGTCGCCCCACCAGCCGTTCCATTGCCGATCCCACTCACCGCGCACCGGGCCGAACATGTTGCGCCCCATGACGAACGCCTTGGCGGCGTTAATCTGGTCGACCTCGGCGCGGTTCTCCTCGGGATGGTCGAACATCCAGGCGTGCAGCTTGTCGCCCCAGCCGTCACCGCCGTCGTCACCGAACGGGCGTTCCTCGGACTGGTTGAGCCCGGCCGAGTACCCGTCGGCCGAGATCGTGATGTCGCAGATCACCTTGCCCACACGGTTGGTCATGGCTCTCCTCTCACGGCGACCCCGTCGCTCTCGCCGGTGCTCCACGCTGGGCGCAGAAGTTGTCCGGGAACCGGGGGCACCGATTCTCTACGTCGTCTGACGCTAGGCGCCGCACAACCTCGTCCGAATCAGTGAAACCGCTGGTCTTTGCACCTGGGTCGGCAAAACCTGATCGGGCTCACCAGCGCCTCCGCCAATCGTCGGCCAGTAGGCCGTAGGTGTAGCCATCCACCCAGCCCAACGCGGCGTGCCAGGAGTCGCCGACACCGTGCTGCTCACGCCGCATGCCGACCTTCTCGAGTATTCGTACCGAGGCCAGGTTGCCCGCGAAGCACCCAGCGGTGATCCTCCGAACGCCCAACTGGTCGAAGGCGTGCGCCACCATCGCAGTCACTGCCTCGGTCGCATAACCGTGGCCGCCGTACGCCGGATCGAAGATGTAGCCGATTTCGGCCTCGGTCCGCACCGGCATGCCGGGCTGGCCCATTCCGTCGACCACGTCCAGCGACACGGTTCCGATCACCACGCCGCCGAGGACGACCGCCACGCTGTGGTCGTTGGGGTCCTGCGCTGCCCGCTGCCACGCCGCCCGAAACGACGCAGGGTCGACCTCGGTGCGCAGCAGCCACCAGGTGACCTCCGGCAGGTTGCGGTACTCCAGGATCCGGTCGATGTCCTCGTCCCGTACCGGACGAAGTTCCAACCGGT
>DATHUM010000132.1:0-8891 GCA_035462225.1 Jiangellaceae bacterium
GGAAGACATCCCGGAGCACGCCCGCGCCTTCATAGAATTCACCCCGGTGGGCGACGGTCAGCTCTTCCGCCACGCTGATCTGCACGTGATCGATGTAGTTGCGGTTCCAGACCGGTTCGAACATGTAGTTCGCGAACCGGAACGCCATCACGTTCTGGACGGTCTCCTTGCCCAGGTAGTGGTCGATCCGGAACACCGCATCGGGCGGGAAGATCGCTTCGACGACGTCGTTCAACTCGCGCGCGCTGGCCAGATTGTGCCCGAACGGCTTTTCGATGACCACCCTGCGCCACTGCTCGTCCGCCTCGGGATCGGCGAGCCCGGAGCGGGCCAACTGCTTGACCACGACGTCGAAGAACTTCGGCGGTATCGAGAGGTAGAACGCGTGGTTGCCACCGGTTCCCTGGGCCTCGTCCAGCTCTCGGATCGTCTTCTCGAGACTGTCGAATGCGGCATCGTCCGAGAAGTCGCCGGGCACGAAGCGGATGCCCTGCGCGAGCTGCTGCCAGGTCGCTTCGCGGAATGGGGTGCGGGCGTTGTCGCGCACGGCGTCGCGGACCTGCTTGCCGAAGTCCTGAGTCGCCCAGTCGCGCCGGGCGAAGCCGACGAGCGAGAATCCCGGCGGGAGCAGGCCTCGGTTGGCCAGGTCGTAGACGGCCGGCATCAGCTTCTTGCGGGCCAGGTCGCCGGTGACGCCGAAGATGATCAGGCTGCATGGCCCGGCGATGCGGGGGAGCCGCTTGTCGCGAGGGTCGCGAAGCGGGTTGGGCGGTCTCGCGGTGGTAGGCACGGACGGATTCCTTCTCCGAAGGCTGCCGGTCTGACGACGAGTGTCAGCCTATCGAGCGGTTGCTGGGTGACCTGTCCTCACTGCTGATCGACATCCATCGGCTGCTGGAACGGACTCTTCCTCGGGTAACGACACGCCGCAGGTGCCGCTGATTCCCACGGAAACCGTCCGGGTCCCATTACCGTCGAGGCGTCGAGAGTGCGAGGGGAGCTCTCCGATGGAACTCTGGCTACTGATCGGTTCGGCGGTCTTGGTCTACGTCATGTCGGCGTGGCTCCATCCGTACGTCAAGTGCGAAGCGTGCGACGGCAAGGGCAAACACGCCGGCGCGCTGTTCACCCACGCGACGCGTCCCTGCCACCGATGCGCGGGCACCGGAGTGAGGCGGCGGCTCACCGCCACGCTCATCGGCGTCGGCAAGCCGACCAAGACGACGAGCAGGTTCCAGAGGGCCACGTCGTCGTTCAAGGACACCAACTCGGGCTAGCTTGCCAGCTCGGTCAGCCGGCGAATGCCGGCACTGCGGTCGGTGAGATGCAGCCGAAGCACCGGCCGGCCGAGGTCGGTGAGGACCTGGGCGTCACCAGCCGCCTGCGCGGCGATGAGCTGGCCGAACGTGAAGGGCCGGTCCGGTACCGGGACGTCCTCCTCTACCGCGCCGGTGACCTGCACGAACACGCCGACGGGTGGTCCGCCCTTGTGGTACTGGCCGGTCGAGTGCAAGAAGCGGGGGCCCCAGCCGAACGTGACGGGACGTTCGGTTCGCATGGCGAGCGGGCGCCGGATGCCGGCGAGAACGGCGTCGTCGCCCTCGCGGTCCAGGTAGGCCATCACGGCGACGTACCCGCGCTCGCCCACCTGCCCCAGCAACGCCTCGACGGCGCCGGCCACCGTGTCGACGCCGTCGAGCAACGCAGCCGGCCCGCGCACCTCCACGGCTCCGTCCACGAAGGCCGGCGGCTCCGGCTCCGGCTGGGCATCCAGGAGGCCGCGGGCCGCCTTCGTGGCGCTCTCGACGTCGGGCTGGTCGAACGGGTTGATGCCGAGCAACCGGCCGGCCACGGCCGTGGCGTACTCCCAGAGCAGGAACTGAGCGCCCAGCGCCGATCCGGTGACTCGCACCGGCAACACGTCCGGCGCCGGCCAGCGGATCTCCGGATCGTCCGGACCTGCGACGATCGGCAGCACCCCCTTGCCGTCCTTGCCGGTCGACTCGGCGATCAGCTGCTCGGCCCAGTCGGCGAACCCGACGATCCCCGACGCCGAAGCGTCGATCGCCACCTTGTCCGCCGGGCCCGAGCCTAGGGCCGCTGCCAACTGCAAGGCGGGGTTGTCCGGCGAGTCGGCTTCCAGCAGTGGTGCCACCGCCGCGGCATCGTCCAGCAGCGCCGCGATGTCGGCTCCGGCGAGGCCGCTCGAGACGAGCCCGAACGCGGTCAGCGCCGAGTAGCGCCCCCCGACGGTCGAGTCGGCGAGGAAGACACGCCGGTATCCGGACTCGTTCGCCCGGTGCGCGAGCGCCGAGCCCTGGTCGGTGACGACGACGAAGCGGGAAGCCGGCTCGATGCCCGCCGCCTGGAACGCAACCTCGAACGCGCGCCGCTGGCTGTCGGTTTCGAGCGTGGTGCCGGACTTGCTGGAGACGACCACGACGGTGCGGTCCAGCCGGTCTGCCAGCGACCGCCGGATGGCGCCGGGGTCCGTGGTGTCCAGCACGGTGAGCTCGACTCCCGCGGTGCGGGTGATGACCTCGGGCGCCAGCGACGATCCGCCCATGCCGCACAGCACGATGTGATCCAGTCCCTCGGCCCGGAGCTCGGCCTGCAGCGCCTCGATCTCGGCCAGCAGCGGCCGGGAGGCTTCGTACAGGCCGGTCCAGCCAAGCCGGATGGCCGCCTCCTCCTGGGCGGCCGGGCCCCAAAGCGAGGCGTCGTGCGCGGCGATCCGGGAGGCGACCCGGTCGGCGACGAGTTGCTTGACGGCCGGCTCGGTGATGGCGTCGAACTCGACGAGCGTGCTCATCGCACCGTCTCGAGCTTCGCCTCGACCGAACCGAGCAGGTCGTTCCAGCTGGTGGCGAACTTGTCCACACCCTCGCGCTCGAGAGTTCGGGTGACATCGGCCATGTCGATGCCGATGTCGCCGAATGCCGCCATGATCGTGCGGGCGTGGTCGTAGTTCGGCGTCACCGTGTCACCCGCGATCACGCCGTGGTCGGCCACCGCCTCGAGGGTGCTCTCAGGCATGGTGTTGACGGTCCCGGGCGCGACAAGTTCGGTCACGTACATGGTGTCCGAGTACTCCGGGTTCTTCACCGACGTCGATGCCCACAACGGCCGCTGCCGTGAGGCCCCTGCCTCTTCGAGCCGCTGCCAGCGTTCGGAGTCGACGACTTCCTCGAAGGCGGCGTAGGCGAGGCGGGCGTTGGCGATGGCGGCTTTACCGCGCAGGGCCAGCGCCTCGTCCGTGCCGATCGTCTCGAGGCGTTTGTCGACCTCGGTGTCGACCCGGCTGACGAAGAACGACGCGACTGATTCGATGCCGGACAGCGGCTCGCCGGCGCCGAGCCGCTGCTCGAGCCCGGCCAGGTAGGCATCCATGACCTCGCGGTAGCGTTCGATCGCAAAGATCAAGGTCACATTGACGCTGATGCCGTCGGCTATACACGACGTGATCGCCGGCAGCCCTTCCCGAGTCGCCGGGATCTTCACGAACAGGTTCTTCCGCCCCACCGCCGTCCACAGGTCGTGCGCCTGCTCAATGGTGCCGGCCGTGTCGTAAGCCAGCCGTGGCTCGACCTCGATCGAGACCCGCCCGTCGATCACGGTGCGCTCGGCTACCGGCGCCAGCAGGTCGCACGCGGCGCGCACGTCGTCGGTCGTCAGCCGGCGCACCGCCGCGTCGGCGTCCTCGCCCGCCGCCGCGGCGGCGTTGATGTGATCGTCATAGAGACTGCTCTTGGAGATGGCGGTCTGGAAGATCGTGGGGTTGGTCGTGATACCGACGACATGCTTGTCGTCGACGAGCGCCTGGAGGTTTCCGGTCTGGATGCGGTCACGCGACAGGTCGTCCAGCCAGATCGCTACACCTTGCGCGGACAGTGCACGCAGCGGCTCGGACATTACAGATCGTCCCCTCTATTGTCGATGATCAGTGTGCGGCGGAGATGGATTCCGTGGCCGCCGCGATGACAGCCTCGGTGGTGATTCCGAACTCCCGGAACAACGTCTTGTAGTCGGCCGACGCCCCGAAATGTTCGAGGCCCACGCTCCGGCCGGCGTCTCCGATCACATCGCGCCAGCCTTGCGCCACGGCCGCCTCGACCGAGACACGCGCCCTGACGTTGGGCGGGAGCACACTGTGGCGGTACCCGTCGTCCTGCGAATCGAACCACTCGCGGCACGGCATCGACACCACGCGAGCCTCGACGCCGTCGGCGGCCAGCCGCTCCCGGGCCTGCACCGCGAGCTGGACCTCTGAACCCGTGCCGATCAGGATGACGTCGGGCTCTGCGCCGCTAGGGGTATCGATCAGGACGTAACCGCCGCGTGCAACTCCCTCGGCGCCGGCGAACCCGTCGGTACCGCGCGGGAACGTGGGCACGTTCTGGCGGGTGAGGCATAGCCCGGCCGGCCGCGGGTGGCCCGAGGTGTGGTGCTCCAGGATCGTCCGCCAGGCCACGGCCGTCTCGTTCGCGTCGGCCGGGCGGACCACGTCCAGCCCGGGTATCGCGCGCAGCGCGGCCAGGTGCTCGACCGGCTGGTGGGTCGGGCCGTCCTCGCCGAGGCCGATCGAGTCGTGCGTCCACACGTAGGTGACGGGCAACTGCATGATCGCCGCGAGCCGGACGGCCGGGCGCATGTAGTCGCTGAACACCAGGAACGTGCCACCGTAGGGCAGCGTCAGGCCGTGCAGCGCGATGCCGTTGAGCACCGAGCCCATGGCATGCTCGCGAATCCCGAAGTGCAGGACGCGGCCGTACCAGTCGCCGGTGAACTCCTTGCTGGACCGCTCCGGGGGGAAGAAGCTCGGCTCGCCCTCGGGTGTGGTGTTATTGCTGCCCGCCAGGTCCGCCGAGCCGCCCCACAGCTCCGGGAGCGCCGGAGCGAGGGCGGTGAGCACGTCGCCGGACGCCTTGCGAGTGGCGACCTGCGTGCCCGGCTCGAAGGTAGGGATGGCCTCGGCCCAGCCGTCGGGCAGCTGCCGCTTGCGCAGTCGCCCGAGGAGGGTGGCGCGGTCGGGATGGGCGGACCGCCACGCGGCGAAGCTCTCTTCCCACTCCTCGCGGATCTCGGCCCCCCGGCCGACGACGGCCAGGGCGTGCTCGCGGACCTCGTCCTCGACCTGGAACTGCGCCTCTGGATCCACGCCGAGGATCCGCTTCGTGGCGGCCACCTCGTCGGCGCCGAGCTTGGCGCCATGGATCCCTCCGGTGTTCTGCTTGGTCGGAGCGGGCCAGCCGATGATCGTGCGGAGCCGGATGAACGACGGGCGGTCGGTCGTGGCCTTGGCGTTCTCGATCGCGGCGTGCAGGGCCGGGACGTCCTCCTCGTACGGTCCGTCGGCGCCGCGCCAGTCGACGGTCTGGGTGTGCCAGCCGTAGGCGGCGTACCGGGCGACGGCGTCCTCGGTGAACGCGACGCTGGTCGCGTCCTCGATGGAGATCTGGTTGTCGTCCCAGATAAGGATCAGGTTGCCCAGGCGCTGGGTGCCGGCCAGCGAGGACGCCTCGCCAGACACGCCCTCCTGCAGGTCGCCGTCGGAGGCGATCACGTAGATGCTGTGGTCGAACGGGCTGGTGCCGGGCGCAGCGTCCGGGTCGAGCAGCCCGCGGGTGCGGCGGGCGGCCATCGCCATGCCGACGGCGTTGCCGACGCCCTGCCCCAGCGGCCCGGTGGTGGTCTCGACGCCAGGCGTGAGGTGGTTCTCCGGATGGCCCGGCGTCCTCGATCCCCAGGTGCGCAGCGACTTGAGGTCGTCGAGCGTCAAGGGATAGCCGGACAGGTACAGCTGGATGTAGAGCGTCAGGCTCGAGTGGCCGGCCGACAGGACGAAACGGTCGCGGCCGAGCCATGTCGGATCGGAGGGGTCATGGCGCAGGTGCCGCTGGAACAACAGGTAGGCGGCGGGAGCCAGGCTCATCGCGGTGCCGGGATGGCCGTTGCCGACCTTCTCGACGGCATCCATCGCAAGTACCCGAACCGTGTCGACCGCCCGGCGATCCAGATCGGTCCAGTCGAGTGTGGTCGTATCGGCGCTCACCGGCGTCGGGCTCCTCTCACACGGCACGTCGCAGAACTTGCCTGGGCGGCAAGGTCACAATCCGGCAACGAGCCTATCGGTGCCGCCATTCCCGCCGGGGTCGCACCGGCTGTAGTCGACTCGGCGGGTAGTGCGGCGGTCCGATGACGGCCCGGCTAGACTCGCGTTCGTCGTCAGCGGGCCACGAGGGCCGCCCAATCAGCTTCGGCCGTGAGGTAATACGTGACCACCGTCAATACTGCGCGCACGGTGGTCGACACGGCGCAGGGTGGCCGCCCGCCGGCTCGCGTGCTCGTCGCGGCGTATGTGTCGCTGATGAAGTTGCGGGTCATCGAGCTGCTTCTGGTCACGACGCTGCCGGCCATGGTGCTCGCGGAGCGCGGGCTGCCACCGATCGGGCTCGTCGCCGTGACACTCGCAGGAGGCACGCTCGCCGCCGGTAGCGCGCACGCGTTCAACCAGGTACTCGAGCGCGACATCGACGTGCACATGCGCCGGACCAGGCGGCGTCCGATGGCGACCGGGTTGATCTCGCCGCGTGCGGGCACGGTGTTCGCCGCCGTGCTGCTGGTCGCCTCGCTCGGGCTGATGCTGGCCTTCGTCAACCCGCTGGCCGCTGCGCTGACGCTGGCCGCGAACCTGTTCTACGTGCTGATCTACACCGTGCTGCTCAAGCGCCGCACGGCTCAGAACATCGTGTGGGGAGGGGTGGCCGGCTGCCTGCCGACGCTGATCGGGTGGGCCGCCGTGACCGGGTCGATCGGGTGGCCGCCGTTCCTGCTGTTCCTGATCGTCTTCTTCTGGACCCCGCCGCACTACTGGCCGCTCGCCATGCGGTACCGGGAGGACTACCTGCGGGCCGGCGTGCCGATGCTGCCTGTCGTGGCGTCGGCCTCGCGCGTCGCCGCACAGATCATCGCGTACTCGTGGGCGATGGTGGCCACGTCGCTCGTGCTGCTTCCCGTCGCGGACCTGGGCTGGCTCTATGGTGGGCTCGCTGCCCTTGCGGGGGTGTGGTTCCTGTTCGAGGCGCACCGCCTGTATGCCCGTGCGCGGCGCGATTCCACGGCCGCGAACCTCAAGGCGATGCGCCTGTTCCACGGCTCGATCACGTATCTGACGGTCGTATTCGGGGCTGTCGCGGCGGACGTCCTGCTCCTGGGCTGACGACCGGCGGCGGCCCGAGGTGCTGACTGCCGTGCGCCGAACCAGTGGACTGGGCGTTGCGCGCTGCCTACGCTGCCAGACGTGCGTGATCGTGTTCTCGGTGCCGTCGGACTTGTCACGCTGGCCGGTGCCCTCGCCTGGGCGCTGGCCGGTGGCGACGCCGAACCGGTGGGTTCACTCGTGGTCATCGGGCTCGGTTCGGTGATCTCGGACGCGATCGTCTGGCGGTTCGCAGAACGCGACCTCGACGTACCCGGCGATGCGACCCTGCCGAGTGCGCCGTGGGGCTTGGTGGTCGGCCCTGCCGGTGCGCTGGGCCTTGCGACGGCGGTGATCCTCGGCGTTCCGCTGCTCGCGGTGGCGTGCGCGATCGCGCTCATCGCGGCACTGCCGGGCCTCTACACCCGATTCCCCGCCGGTGCGCTGCCATCGCGGGTCGTGGCCGATGCCGGCCGGGTGCGCCGGTTCGCCGAAGCGCACGGAGTATCGCGAGGGGAGACCGTCCGCGGATATGTCGCACCAGTGGGGGAGAGCGGCGCCAGGCTTGTCGTCGTCGCACCGGATTCGGCGTGGGCCAGCCTCATGATTCGCCAGCACGACGTCGACCTGGTCGCCCACCTGGCCCGGGTCCAGCTACGGGGTCGAACCAGCCCGGAGGCCGGGCGTGATCTGGCGACCGGAGCGCAGTACTGGGCGACGATGAACAAGTCGTGGTGACCCGTCGTGGCGCGCGTCGACGGCGCGAGCTCGACAGGCTCCACCGCGGCCGAGACAGCTGTCCCACGTGAATCGGTAACAGTTCTATGACGCCTTGTCACATTCTTCTCAGTCCCCGCTAGAGTGCGCCCGGGGATCAGACCATTGAAGGGAGCAAACAGGATGAAGCGCGTGGTAGTGGTCGTCGTAATGTCGGTGCTCGCAGTCCTCGGGTTCACCGGCACGGCCTCCGCGCTGACGCCCGCTGAAGAGGAGCTCTTCGAGAAGTGTGACGCCGAGTTCGGTGAGGCGTTCCTCGATCTCACGGCCCACCTTGACGATGTCGAGTTCCAACAGTTGGTCTACGACATCGACGATCTGTTCACGAAGTTCGACAACGGTGACCTGACCGAGGAGGAGTTGGAAGCAGGCCTCGATGCATTGCTTCCCGGCTTGCTTGACCTGTTCATCCAATTTGGCGAGTGCCTCGGTGCTGAGGAGCCGAAGAAGCCTGACATGGACAAGCCGGCCGCCGTGCCGACCTCCGTTCCCGCAGGCTACGAGGAGCCGAACACCGGTGCCGGCGTTGCCGCCGCCCTGTTGGGCCTCGGCCTGGCCGCTGCTGCGGGTGTGACGCTGCTGGCCCGCCGCGCACAGAACCACTCCTAAGCACGTAGCTTCGCGAGCCCTCGGCCCGGTGTTGCCGGCCGAGGGCTCGGTGCTGTCTGCCCCTCGGGGCCAGAATGCTCCCGAGGCTGAGGACCTGTCCTGGTCAATACGTTGGGGACGTGCTGCCGGCGTTGCGTGATGTTGCATTGCTGCCGGCAGGTCGACCGCCTCGAGAACCGCACAGCCAAGCAAGCCACGGCCCTCGCGTTGGCATCGCCCACCATTGTGGGCGACGACCTAGGCCGATCGGACTCCAGGTGCCGGGCGATCCACCGGCAGCCAGCGTGCGGCGAACCAGGCGTCGACC
>DATHUM010000133.1:0-10486 GCA_035462225.1 Jiangellaceae bacterium
GTCGCAGGTTAATGCACCGTTGACCGGGACGGGTCCGAGGAATAGCTTCCAATGGGGCAGGTCCTTCCTGCTCAACAGAGAGGGGACGGGAATGGACCGGCGAACGTTTTTGAGGCAGAGCGCTCTGGTAGCGGCGGGCACCGCCGGGCTGACGGTTGGGCCGTTCGGTGGGCTGGTGTGGCGAGACGCGTTCGCGGAGCCGAAATTCGCTCGCGAGAACGGAGGTTACGGTCCTCTATTGGAGAATGTGCCCGACCTGCGTGATGGCGTCGTCCGGCTCCATGTGCCGGCGGGTTTCCAGTACCGGTCTTTCGGTGTCGTCGGCACAGCTTTGACCGAGGACGGAGCGGTCACACCAGGCCGGCACGATGGCATGGCCGCGTTCTCGTGGCGCAACGGCAGAGTGCGGCTGGTTCGTAATCACGAGACCACCCAGCCGGGCGTGACGGGCGCATTCGGCGACGTCAGCAAGGCCTACGATGCGCAGGCCCCCGGTGGCACCACCACCCTGGAGATCACGCCGCATGCCGACGAGGTCCGCAGCTGGGCCAGCCTCAACGGCACCACGTTCAACTGCGCGGGCGGGGCCACGCCGTGGAGTTCCTGGATAACCTGTGAGGAGACTCCCAACGGAGTCGACCAGCAGCGCAGCGTCCTCGTCGGGCCCGACGACCCAGACGACCTCACCTACGAGCAGAAGCACGGTTACCTGTTCGAGGTTCCGGTCGATCGAGGCCCCGGCGAGCTGGAGGTGGGCGAGCCCATCACGCAGGCCGGGAGGTTCGCTCACGAGGCCGCGGCCGTCGATCCGTCGACGGGGATCGTCTACATGACAGAGGACGATTTCGCGTACGCGTCCGGCTTCTACCGGTACATTCCGCCGAACAACCCGTTCAGGGACAAGCGGGTGGCAGATGGTGGGCGGCTCCAGATCCTGGGAGTGATCCCGGCCGGCGCCAGCGGTCCCGTGGCGATGGATCTGCACGCAAACCAGAATCCGGGTTCGACGTACCGGGTGGCCTGGATCGACATCGAGGACCCCGACCCGGACTTCGCGCCTGGCCTGAGCAACGACGAGGCGGCACGCATCGTCTTCCAGGAGGGGGAGAGCAAGGGCGCGGCGCGGTTCGCTCGCAACGAGGGCATGGCCTACTGGGGCGGCAAGGTGTTCTTCGTCTCGACCGAAGGCGGAGGCCCGTTCGTGTCCGACCCGCCGCCCAATTCCAGCGCCGGAGTCGGTGACGGCTACGGCCAGGTCTGGATGTACGACACCAATGCCGAGACGTTGACCCTGCTGTTCGAGTCGCCCGGGCCGGACGTGCTCGACTTCCCCGACAACATCATCGTTTCGCCGCGGCGAAAGAGCGTGTTGATGTGCGAGGACAGCTCTTCGGGCAACATGCTTCGGGCGCTCACCACCGACGGGCAGCTTTTCAACTTCGCGCTGAACGCGATCAGCGGTGGCGCCGATGAGTTCGCCGGAGCGACGTTCGGACCGGGCGGTCAGGTGTTGTACTGCAACATGCAGTCCAATGGGCTCACCTACGCGATTTGGGGACCGTGGCACCGGGGGCTGCTGTAGCAGGCCTGGACGACATCGAATCTTCGGCGGTGCATCGCACGACCGACACCGGCGCGCAACCCGCCGCTCGTAGACCTGCCAGGAGAAACCGGAACGCACAGAGGACAGACCTGGAGGCAACATGATCAAGCGCATCGGGGCGCCGGCCCTCGCTCTCGCGGTGGCGGCGACGTTCGCACCGTCCGGCCCGGCGCACGCGGACTCGCCGGAACCAGTGCGGTTCGCCACGTTCAACGCCTCGCTCAACCGCTCGGCCGACGGCCAGCTGGTGGCCCACCTGTCCACGCCGGACAATGCGCAGGCGCAGACCGTCGCGGAGATAATCCAACGGGTGCGTCCCGACGTGCTGCTGATCAACGAGTTTGACTTCGACGAGTCCGGGACCGCCGCGGCGCTGTTCCAGGCGAACTACCTGTCCGTGTCTCAGGGCGGTGCCGATCCCATCGAGTACCCATACCGGTTCGTCGCGCCGTCCAACACGGGAATCCCGTCGGGCTTCGACTTCAACAACGACGGCGTGGTCGGGGGACCCGACGACGCGTTCGGTTTCGGCTTCTTCCCCGGCCAGTTCGGGATGGCCGTGTACTCGATGTATCCGATCGTCGAGGCGGATATCAGAACCTTCCAGCACTTCCTGTGGAAGGACATGCCAGGGGCGCTGCTGCCGGACGACCCGGCCACGCCGGCGCCGGCCGACTGGTACTCGGACGAGGAGTTGGAGGTCTTCCGCCTGTCGTCCAAGAGCCACTGGGACGTGCCGATCGACGTGGCCGGCAAGATCGTCCACCTGCTGGCCAGCCACCCGACGCCGCCGGTCTTCGACGGGCCGGAGGACCGCAACGGCAGAAGGAACTTCGACGAGATCAGGTTCTGGGCCGACTATGTGCAGCCGGGCCGCCGGTCGAGTTACATCTACGACGACGCAGGGACTCGCGGCGGCCTCGAGCCGGGTGCCTCGTTCGTCGTCGCCGGTGACCTGAACTCTGATCCGTTCGACGGCGACAGCATTCCGGGGTCCGCCCAGCTGCTCCTCGAGCATCCGCGGGTGAACACCTCGGTGACACCGAGTAGCGAAGGTGCCGTCGAGCAGGCCGAGCTCCAAGGGGGCGCCAACGAAACTCACCTCGGCGACCCGCGGTTCGACACCGCCGATTTCGCCGACACGGCGCCGGGCAACCTTCGAGCCGACTACGTGCTGCCGAGCAAGAACCTGCGGATCAAGGACGCCGGCGTGTTCTGGCCCACTACGGACGACCCGCTGTTCGGGTTGGTCGGGACGTTCCCGTTCCCGAGCTCGGACCACCGGCTGGTATGGGTCGATATCAACGTGCCGGGAACCTAGACCGGTGGAGTCACGCAAGCGGTAGGCAGGAGGTGAGCACGATGACGGGACGGGTCGTGCACTTCGAGCTTCCATTCGACGACGGGCAACGGGCCCGGGGCTTCTACCGCGATGCGTTCGGCTGGGAGCTCCAAGAAATCCCCGAGATGGGCTACACGACGGTGGAATCCGGCCCAAGCGGAGATCAGGGCCCCACCGAGCCCGGCTACATAGGCGGCGGGATGCTCGATCGCTCGGCGTCGCCGGCATCCGGTCCGGTGCTCGTGATCGATGTGGACGACATCGACGCCGCGCTGGAGAAGATCGTCAAGCTCGGCGGCTCAACGTTGGTGGGCCGAACCCAGGTGGCCGACATGGGATTCTCGGCCTACTTCACCGACCCCGAGGGCAATGTCATGGGCCTGTGGGAGAGCGCCAGGCGGGCCTGATCGCTTTGTGATCGGCCGGGCCGCCTCGGGTTCCGGCTCCACGGCGTTCGACGCTGCGACCGGCGCCGTGGAGCGCTGCACAAGGACGATCCCTGCCAGCACCACGAGACCGCCGGCGATCTGAACCGGCCGCATGACCTGACCCAGCCACGCCCAAGCGACCAAGCCGGCACCGAGCGGTTCCGACATGCCGACGACTCCGACTGCTGTCGGACTGATGTGGCGCATGGCGGCGAGGTTGAGCGAATACGGCCCGAGCGTGCCGAGGATAATGATCCACACCACCGCGAACCACACCGGCACCGAGAAGCCGTCGAGGGCACCGAGCATGGATGTGCTTTCGGTGATCATCGATGGGTCGAAGGTCCACCACGGTTTCGCCACGGCCCAGAACATGGCGCCGAACACGAACATGTAGAAGGTCAGTGAGCTGGTGTCGCGCGCCGCGACGGCATGGCTTCCCACCAGGAAGTACGTGGCAACGCACACAGCCGCCGCGATGGCGGCTGCGACCCCGATCGGATCAAGCCCGGTGTCCGTCCAGACCTGCGCCACCAGCGCCAACCCGGCCAGGGCCAGCCCGATCGCGAGCCAGGTCAAGGGCCGCACCTCCTGTCGCCGGACGAACCGCACATACAACGCCACGAACACCGGTGCGGTGAACTCGAGCAACAGCGCGACGCCGATCGGAATCCGGTCGATGGCCACGAAGTAGAGCCACTGCACCATCGCCGCGCCGGCGAATCCAAGCAGGATGAGAGCCGGAAGCTCGCGCACGCTTGTTCTCAGCCGACGGGGGCTTGCGGCCAGCAGGATGAGTCCGAGCCCGGCCGCGGCTCCGGTGCATCGCAGCGCCGCGAGCCACGCCGGATCGAGTCCGGACTCCAGGACGACCTTGGAAACCGAGCCGTTCACGGCAAAGAGGGCGGCGGCCAATGTGACGTACGTGTATCCACGCGCCGCAGTGGTGAGCTCCATAGGAAGACATTAGTGTTCGGCACTGACGGTAGTGTCAAGTGTTTCACCAATTGGGACGCGGAAGGTCTGATGCCGGCCACGCCGTGCCGGGCGCGATTCTGACCTGGCGCGCCGCCTGGTGTGGCCCGCCGGGCTGCTGAGAGAGTCAGTGCTGTGAGCACGCCGTTCATCAGCCTTTTCGAGGGCGGCCGATGACTGTCGGCACGGTTCTCATGCTGCTGGCCGGACTGGCCGCGCTCGGCGGCGGAGGTGACGTACTGGTTCGCGGAGCCAGCGGGTTGGCCAAGGCGCTGGGGATACCGCCGCTCGTCGTCGGACTGACGGTCGTGTCGTTCGCGACATCCGCCCCGGAACTGGCCGTGACCCTTCAGGCCGCCGTGGAAGGGAACCCGGGAATCGCGATCGGGAACGTCGTCGGCAGCAACATTGCCAACATCCTGCTCATCCTCGGGATCTGCGCAGTCCTCCTGCCGTTGGCGGTTCGGGTGCAGATGATCCGTATCGACATCCCGGTCATGGTCGTGTTCGCGGTGGCGGCGCTCTTGCTCGCCCTCGACGGCTCCATCAGCCGGCTCGACGGAGGGCTGCTTGTGCTCGCCCTGGCCGGATATACCGCCGTGACAATAGTGGTGGCGCGTCGCCGCCAGGAACAGGAGGTCGCGCCGGCGAGAGTGGGCGCGGTCCCGGCGTCCCCGTGGGTGGCCCTAGGCCTGGTCGCCGTGGGCGTGGCACTGCTGGTGGTCGGCGCTCGCCTGCTGGTCGGCGGAGCCACGGAGATAGCGTCCGCGTTCGGCGTGAGCGATCTTGTCATCGGTCTGACCGTCGTTTCGGTAGGCACGTCCTTGCCGGAGCTCGCTGCCAGTCTGGTGGCCGCGGCTCGCGGCGAGCGCGACCTCGCGGTCGGCAACGTCGTCGGCAGCTGCCTGTTCAACGTGGGAGCCGTCCTGGGGATAACGGGGCTCGTGGTGTCCGGCGGTGTGCCGGTGGCGCCGGCGGCCGTCCGGCTGGACATCCCCATCATGATCGCGGCGTCGCTGGTGCTGATACCTGTGGCGTTCACCGGATTGGCGATCGCCCGCTGGGAAGGGGGGCTGTTCGTCGCGTACTACGCAGCCTACGTGGTATATGTCCTGCTCGCGGCTGCGGAGCACGATGCCGTCACTCCGTTCAGCGGGGTGATGCTGAGCTTCGTCATCCCGATCACAGCCTTGTGGCTGGCGCTGCTGGTGGCGTACGAAATCGGGCTGCGCCGAGGCCGTCGCCGAGCCTCACCGCCGACGTAGCGGCGCCTTGTGGCCGGGTCCTGAGGTGGCATCGGTTCCTGCCCGCGGCTACGGGCTGAATGCGCCGCGAAGGAACTCCTCGAGGAGGGGACCGGCGCTCGCCGAGCCGGACTCCGCGTCCTCGACGAATACCGCCACGGCAAGGTCGCCTTGGATTGCGACCATCCACCCATGAGTGCCCGCTGTGTCGGCCACACCGTACTCGGCGGTGCCCGTCTTGGCGCCGATCGACTCGCCCGGGACGTATTGCAGGAAGCTGCCGGTGCCGTCTTCGAAGGTCGCCTGCATCAATTGGGCCAACGCGCGCGCCTCGTCGGTAGTCAAGGTGCTGTCCGGCTCCTGGCGATCCTGATCGACGATCATGGGAGTGACGGTGCGCTCGGCGGCTACGGAGGCGGTGGCGGCGGCCATCGCCAGCGGCGACGCGAGCACGTTGCCCTGCCCGATCATCGACGCGGCATGTTCGGTGCCCTCGGCCTGATCCGGCACTGACCCGAGGAACGCGGGCACGCCGAGGTCGGCTTCGATGCCGATGCCGAGCGCGGCGGCCGCGGCGGCGAGGTCGGCTTGCGGCACGTCCTCACGCAGTCCGATGAAGGCGGTATTGCAGGATTGCGCGAAGGCCGTCCGCAACGTGATCTCTCCGAGCTCGCTGGACGGGTAGTCGCTGTAGTTGCCGAACCGGCGGCCGTCCACGGTGATGGTGTCCGGGCATTCGACGGTTTCGTCGGGACGGTGGCCCGCGCGGAGCAGCGCGAGTGCGGTTGCGAGCTTGAACGTCGAACCGGGCGCGTACTGACCCAGCGTCGCCGTCGAGTAGCCCTCGCCACCCGGACCGCTTCCGGCCGCGAGCACATGGCCGGTGGTCGGCTGGATCGCGACGATGGCGCTGGCGGACTCGACGTCCGCCAGCACGCGCTCGGCCTCGATCTGAAGGTCGACGTCCAGGGTCGTGGTCACCGGCTCACCGGGAACGGGAGCCTGCTTGAAGACAGTCGTGGCGTCGCCCTCGGCCGGCTCGATGTCGACCTGGACTCCGGCCGTACCGGCGAGGGTCTCGTCGTAGGCCCGCTGCAGCCCGGATAGTCCGACCAGATCACCCGGCTGGACCCGCCCTTCCGATTCTTCGATGATCTCGGCGGTGGCCTCACCGATCGTGCCGAGGATCGGCCGGGCGAACTCGCGGGTGGGGGCGAGCAGCATGGTGTCCTCGAGGGCACGGGCGCCGGTGATGTCCGCGACACGTTCCACCACATCACCGGCATCGTCCTCACGCAAGGTGATCGCATCGACGAAGGCCCGCTCACCGGAGTCGGCCACGCGCTCGGCGAACCGCTGGGGATCCACCCCGACCAGCTCTGCCAGCGCCTCGGCTGAGGCAGCCTGGTCGGCGGGTTCCACCATGGTCTTGTCGATGCCGATGCGGAACACCGGCCGCTCCGTCACGAGCGGCGAGCCGTCACCAGCCAACACGTCGGCGCGCTGGGCGAGCTGACGGCGCAGCACCAGCCGGTCGCCCTCAGTGAGGTCCGGATGCAGCAGGGCCGGGCTCCAGTCGACCTGCCAGATCTCATCGACCAGCTCCAGTTCCGCGGTCGTGGTGTAGGCCCACGGTTCGTCGGAATGCTCGAGATCCCACGTGACCTCTAAAGTGACGGACCGGCGCTCGGTCTCTGATTCGGGCACCTCCTCGACGGCCTGCACACCCACCGACCAGGTGGACTCGCCCACCGGCTCGGTGATCTCGCCGATGGCGAGGGTGGCGTCGCGCGCCGTGGCGCCGCGCAATTGAACCTCGTTGAAGTCGCGGGACGTCAGGGCAGCGGCCAGCGCGTCGGCGGCGGGTTGCGCGTCGGGGGTGCCGGCGCAGGAGGTGAGAATCAGGGCGAGTACGGCGGCGATGGCACCGGTGTGGAATCCGAACCTGGCTCGCTCGGCCACTCTTCCCACGGTCGTGAACTCCTTCTCGTTCGGCGCGCGTACGAGCATTCCATCAGCAGGGGCCCGACAGCGTCGCAGGGTCACCACACCGCCGGCGATCACGTCGTGCCTTCGGCTCAGTCGGGCAGAAGTGGCATCTCGATGCCCGAGTCCTTGCCGAGTAGCGCCGCTCTTGTGATCGAGTTGGAGCCGAACCGGTCGCGGAGGTCGTCGAGCGCGAAGTCGAGGGCGTCGCGGGGCCGTTCATCGAACGGCAACGGCAGCTGGAGCGGGTTGTCGTCGACGAGGTTGGACAGGGATATGCCC
Source organism: Jiangellaceae bacterium (assembly GCA_035462225.1). Lineage (GTDB taxonomy): Bacteria > Actinomycetota > Actinomycetes > Jiangellales > Jiangellaceae > JASLBX01. The sequence continues at coordinate 7,861 of DATHUM010000133.1, forward strand.
AGCAGCGTGATGCCACGGCTGGCGATCAGGCCGTGCGCCGACACGAGCAATCCGCGGGCCGTAGCAAGGATCGGCCCGGACTCGGCCGTCGGCTCGACCATGCTGCGAGACCTGGTCGCCCTTGAGAAGTCGGCGAACCGCAGGCGCAACACGACCGTCCGGCAGACTCGGTGTGCTCGGCGCATGCGCCTGGACACGCGGTCGACGAGCCCGGCCAGGATCGCGTCGAGCTCTTCCGCGGTACGTTCCCGCCGCCCGAGCGCGCGCTGGGAACCGATTGAACGCCGCCGCCGGCGGTGCTCTACCGGACGCGGATCGAGGCCATTCGCGAGGGAGTGCAGGTGGCGGCCGGCCGCCTGGCCCAGGAGGGTGACCAGTTCGCGCTCGGTGAGTGCGGCGACATCGGCAACGGTCGTGATTCGCTGCGCTCTGAGCTTGGCCGAGGTGACCGTTCCCACCCCCCACAGCCGCTCGACCGGCAGCGGGTGGAGGAAGGTCAACTCCTCACCCGCCGGCACCACGAGCAGCCCGTCTGGTTTGGCGACCGCGCTGGCCACCTTTGCCAGGAACTTGGTCGTGGCGACGCCTACTGTGATCGGCAAGCCGACCTGGTCGCGCACCTGCTCGCGAAGAGTCGCGGCGATCTGCCGCGGCGTGCCGGAGATGCGCCAGAGCCCAGCGACGTCGAGGAATGCCTCGTCGATGGAAAGGGCTTCGACCAGTGGCGTCGTGCGGTTGAACACTTCGAAGACCGCGCGGCTCGCCTCGGTGTAAGCGGACATTCGGGGGTGGACGACGATGGCTTCCGGGCACAGCCGTCGGGCCTGGGCACCTCCCATCGCCGTCCGGACGCCCCGCGCCTTGGCCTCGTAGCTGGCCGCTAGAACCACGCCACCACCAACGATCACCGGGCGGCCGCGCAGGCTGGGATCGTCACGCTGCTCGACCGACGCGTAGAAGGCGTCGAGGTCGGCGTGTAAGATCGTGGCCTCGGTCCGCACGAACATATGTTCGCATAAGCTGCTGACAAGTTCAGTGCTGCCGAATTGTGATCCAGACCGCTGCGGGAACGCCAGACGGTGCCCCTAGTGTTATGTCTATTAAAGACCCGCATAGTGCGGGACGTGGAGGAGAGCATGCAGAGCCATAACCCAGTCCTGAGCCGGGCGTTCAGCAGCCCGACCTCGACGTACCAGACCCCACCACCGAGCGCTGAGCAGCTCGAGCAGATGTACCAGGGGCCGCCCGCCGTGCGGGCCGGGCGGATGACCTACGACGAGGTGGTCACCAAGGGCGGTATCACCTTCGCCGTTCTGCTGGCCGGTGCGGTCCTCGGCTGGCAGGTACCGGGCCTGTTCTGGATCGGCTTCATCGTCGGAATGGTGCTGGCGTTCGTCAACATCTTCAAGCGTGAGCCAAGCCCGGCGCTGATCCTGGCGTACGCGGGCTTCGAGGGCATCTTCCTCGGTGCGATCAGTAAGACGGTCGAAAACCTCGTGCCGCAGGCCAACATCGTCCCGCAGGCGGTGATCGGCACTATGGGTGTGTTCGCCGCCTCGCTGTGGCTCTACAAGAGCGGCCGGGTACGGGTGACTCCGAAGTTCCAGCGCACCGTGCTGATGGCCTTGGGCGGATACCTGGTCTTCGTGATCTTCAACCTGGTCGCCCAGCTGGCCGGCTGGTCCGACGGCGCGTTCGGGTTCCGCAGCGGCACCCTCGGCATCGTGATCGGTCTGTTCGCCATCGCGCTGGCCGCGTTCGTGCTGATGCTGGACTTCGACTTCATCGACAAGGGCGTCCAGCAGGGGATCCCGGCCAAGTACGCCTGGACGGCGGTGTTCGGCCTGACCGTCACGCTCGTCTGGCTCTACATCGAGATGCTGCGACTGCTCGCCATCTTCCAGGGCGAATAGCGCCGACGCGGCACGTCACGCCGGTCCGCCGACGGGTACCACCCGGACGCGGGCCGGCGTTGTGTTTGGGGACCTTACTCGAACGAGCGGGCTGCCCGGCGCAGGTCGTGCTCGTGCACGATCGCGGTGGCGTGCCCGTGCGGCAGGTCATGCTCGGACCGCAGCCACCTGACCCTGTCTTCGAACCGGAGAAACGCTGGGCCCGCGTCTAGAGTTTTGAACCACTCCTGGAGATCTCTCCCTGTTACATCTGGGATCCGCGCAACGAGGTTGCGGTGGGTCTCCTCGGAATGGTTCAGGCTCATGGCGGCCTCCAGATGGCTCGAGGTACTCCGTAATTTGAGCCTGCCCTACGAGCGGCCAAGACACAAGTCCAATCTGCCCGACTCTTCTACACTCGCAGCGATGAACGGTCGCGGCGACTCGAGGAACGGTCGACGTCCCGAAGATCGAACCCAGTGGTGACGGATCATCGTGGCCTTGGTCGCTCTGGAGCTTCGTCTTCCCGCTCGGGCTCCGGTAGTGGGCTGCGGCGCCGGTACCGCAGCTGCGCCCACCGGCCCCACGGACCGCGATCGTGCCCGCCGACTTGGGTGCCGGACACCTCGGCACCGGACCGGCCGGCTGCGGCGGCGGCCGCGACCGAAACCGGCAGCACCTCATCGCCGCGAGCGGCGTCGGGCGGATCCTCGTCCTCCGGCCAGAAGCCGACC
>DATHUM010000134.1:0-4871 GCA_035462225.1 Jiangellaceae bacterium
TCGACGCCGTCGGCCCGGCCGGTCACGATGTCGATCGGGGATTGAATGATCGACGGGAAGGGTGTTGCGTTGGCGATCGCAGCGAGCCAGCTCGGGAACCAGTGGACCGGCAGCAGGTGCCCGCTGAGCAGGCCGCTGGCGAGCACATAGATCATCATCACGCCACGCAGGTCGAGCAACCAGAACGCAGCGAGGTTGGCCAGCCACCGGCACGCGAAGGACACCATCACCGCGAGCAGCAGGCTGATCGCGCCGAGCAGGTAGGGCGGTGCCGCGGCGGGCATGGCCAGGCCGAACACGAGACCACCGACGAGCATTGGGGGCAGCCCGCGCGGAATGATCGAGTACGCAGCCCGGCCCAGGTCAGATGCCAGGTAGGCCAACTGGGGATCAACGGGCCGGGCCAGGTCGACTGCGACGTCGCCGGTGCGAACGCGCAACGCGAGTTCGTTCCAGGTGAAGATATTCACCGGCGCGATGAGCGCCTGGGCGAGGAACGCGTAGGTGATCCCGGCCTTCGCGTCGTATCCGGCCAGCGTCCCGCCGGCGGCGCCGATCGCCCCGACGGTGATGTAGGCACGGATGAGACCGAAAACCGTGTTGGTAAAGGCGCCGGCCGCCATCGCCCCCCGGTACGCGGCCCATCGCCGGAAGCCGTTGGCGAACATGGCCCCGAACGCAGACACAAGCGCAGAACGCTACCAGTGGAGCCGGGTGGTTCGCCAATGGATTTCGCCCCGCTCAGTCGGCGCCCCACATGATCGAAGTGACGAATTCGTCAGTATCCAGATCGAACTCCACATCGATCATCTCGCGTCGTCGCCGTATCCGTTAGCGAGCCGCACCGCAGTGGTCATATCGTGCTCGCTGTGCCAGAGAACCACGAACCGGTGCTGACGCGAACCCGGGACGAGCTTGCCGATGCGCTTGCTGACGGCGCGGGTCAGGACTCGGCCGTCGTGATGACCATGGGAGCCTTGCACGCAGGACACGTCGCGCTCGTTCGCAAGGCACGGGAGCTGGTAGGCGCGGACGGAGTCGTCACAGTCACGATCTTCGTCAACCCGCTGCAGTTCGGACCTGGCGAGGACTTCGAGAAGTACCCACGCACCTTCGATGCGGACCTGGAGGTCTGCCGCGCCGAGGGCGTGGACGTCGTCTTCGCGCCGGACCGGGGCGAGTTGTACCCCGGTGGCGATCCCCAGGTGACGATCGACCCAGGCCGGCTGGGAACCGAGCTGGAAGGAGCCGTCCGTCCCACCCATTTCGCCGGGGTGCTCACGGTCGTCGCGAAGTTGCTCAACCTCACCGTCCCGACGTACGCCGTATTCGGTGAGAAGGACTACCAGCAGCTGACACTGATCCGCCAGATGGTGGCTGATCTGGAGCTGCCGTACGAAATCGTCGGAGTCCCCACCGTGCGCGAACCCGACGGCCTGGCGCTGTCCAGTCGCAACCGCTTCCTTTCCGACGCGGAGCATGTACACGCGCTGGCGCTCTCGCGAGCGCTGGACGCGGGCGCTGCCGCCGCGAGCCGCGGTCCGGAGGCGGTAGTCGCCGCTGCCAGGGCCGCGGCAGGCGACCTCGAGCTGGACTACCTTGAGTTGCGAGACCTAGCGCTGGGCTCGCCGCCGGCCAGCGGTCCGGCGCGGTTGCTCATCGCCGCCCGGATCGGCTCGACCCGCCTCATCGACAACCGGACGGTGTTGCTGTGACGCTCATCCGGCGGTTCGTCGGCCGATGGCAGGTGAGCGGCACGTCGGCAGGATCTGGATGCCGAACGGACGACTCGGCCCGTTGACCGACCCCGGGTCAGTCCGACACGGACCGTTACATCGACGTCCAGGGCCGGAGCTTGTCGGGATTCCGTACGGCCCAGATGTGTGTGATCCGGTCGCCAACCACGTCGAAGGCGATCACCGTCACGGTGACGCCGTCTTGTTGGGCCACCAGACCGGGCTGGCCGTTGACGGTGCGCTCCAGGATCGTCAGGTCCGGTGCGTTGGTAGCGACGTCGATGACTAGTTGGGCGATGTGTTCGGCGCCTTCGATGGGGCGGAGTTCGGAGACGCTTGCCAGCCCGCCGCCGTCGGCGATCACGGTGGCGTGGGGATCGAGCAGGCCGATGAGCGCCTGGATGTCCTTGGCCTGCCAGGCCTGCTTGAAGTCCCGGACGATGCCGGCCTGCTGGGCGGTGGGAGTTGTGGGTGCATGCGATGAGTGGATCCGGCGGCGGGCCGAGGAGGCCAGCTGGCGACACGCCGCCGGCGTGCGCCCGACGATTTCGGCCACTTCGGTGAAGGGATAGCCGAACACGTCGTGCAGGATGAACGCGACCCGCTCGGCCGGGGTCATCGACTCGAGCACTACGAGGAAGGCCATGCTGATCGACTCGTCGAGGGTCACGCGGTCCGCCGGGTCGACGGCGGCGGCGCCGTTCGGCTGCCCGCCGACCCACTCGGTTCGATCCGGTACCGGCTCGGGCAGCCATTCGCCCACGTAGCGCTCGCGCCGGGCCCGCGCCGAGCGAAGCAGGTCCAGGCAGATCCGGCTGGCCACCTTGGTCAGCCAGGCACCGGGGGATTCGATGGATCGCCGCTGCTGTTCGGGCATGGCGTACCAGCGGGCGTACGTCTCCTGCACGACGTCCTCGGCATCGGCCAACGAGCCCAGCAGCCGGTACGCCAGATTGATCAGCTGACGCCGCTCGCTCATGATCGCACCCAAGCCCGGGTCGATCCGGTCGTCTCCTGGCTCGGATTGGGTGCCCATGGTGTCCCGACTCCCTGTGTCGAAGCTGGCCTCACCAAAACGACGAGACACCACATCGAAATGTCAGGTCGGCCACGTCGCCTGACATTCGGCACGGCTGCGTCGTCGTACTGCTGAGACAAACACACCAGCCCGCAAACGTGAAGTGCGGCGAAGTGACCGGATCAATCCACACCTGCGATCTCGGCTCGCCGCAAACGACATGCGACTGACGCGGGCCGGCGACACACATAGGAGGTCTCGATGAGCACCACATCCATGGCCGGTTCGGACCGGATCGGCACCGGTGTCCAGAATAGATCTCTGCTCTCGGTTGCCGCCGCAGGAGCTGTCGTCGCTACCCTCGTCAACGCCGCGCTCTGGGCCGGCGGACGCGCAGCCGACGTGTCCTTCTCGGCGACTCCGCCTGTGGGCGACAGCTCGATGCAGGTCGGCATCGCCCTCATTGTGCCCACCACTCTTCTGATGTTCGGGATCGGCGCAGGGCTGCTCGCAGTGGCCGCCCGGCGGTCCCGGGCGTGGGTCCGCGCGGTCGTCGTCGCCGCCGCCCTGTTCACCCTGGCCTCGGTCAGCGGTCCGCTGACGACCGCCGACGACACCGCGAGCGGAATGCTGCTGGCGTTGATGCACGTCGTGACGGGTGCGGCGTTTCTGGTGACTGCGGCGAGAGTGGCTGCCCGGTAGGCACTCGTACGACCGCTGTCGCGAGCCGGCGCCGATGGGCCGAAACGGACTGGCCCAGCGTGTAGTGGCAGGTCGTGGCCGTGCCCGGGGAGTATGAAGCAGCCCGGACCTGCCGTCTGCGCGTACCGCACTCTAGGGTTTGGGGCGTGGCGACTGCACCGCTGGCCCGCCGGCTCCTGACGCCGGAACCGGGCTGGACGACGCGAGCCGATGTCATCGTCGTGGGCAGCGGCATCGCCGGCCTCACTACGGCGCTCGAAGCCCGCCGCGCCGGCACCGTCCTGCTGGTGACGAAGACCACGTTGCAGGAGGGGTCGACGTTCTGGGCACAGGGCGGGATCGCGGCGGCACTAGATCCCACTGACAGCCCGGACGCCCACTTGCACGACACCCTGGTGGCCGGCGTCGGCATCTGCGACGAGGAGGCCGTCCGGGTCCTCGTCACTGAGGGGCCGAAACGCGTCCGCGAGCTCGCCGCCATGGGCACGGAGTTCGAGCGGACGGACAGCGGAGAGATCGCGTTGACCCGCGAGGGCGGGCACCTGAAGGACCGCATCGCCCATGCCGGCGGGGATGCTACCGGGCGCGAGATATCCCGAGCGCTGATCGAGGCGCTGCACGCGGTCCGGGAGGACCCGAAGATCGAAGTGGTCGAACATGCGCTCGTCGTCGACATCCTCACCGACGCTCGTGGCGCCGCGTGCGGTGTGACGCTGCACGTCATCGGGGAAGGTCAACGCGACGGGATCGGGGCCGCGCTCGGCCGAGCCGTGGTGCTCGCGACGGGCGGGCTCGGCCAGGTCTACGCCTCGACGACGAACCCGCCGGTGGCAACCGGTGACGGGATCGCGGCCGCATTGCGGGCCGGTGCTGCCGTCGCAGACCTTGAGTTCGTCCAGTTCCATCCCACGGTGCTGTGGCTCGGGCGGTCGGCGAAGGGTCAGCAACCGTTGATCTCCGAGGCGGTCCGCGGCGAGGGTGCTGTGCTCCGCGATGCCGAGGGGCGGCGATTCATGGTCGATCGGCATCCGCTTGCCGAACTGGCCCCGCGTGACATCGTGGCGAAGGGCGCCATCACGGCGATGGCCGAGACCGGTGCCGAACATGTCTGGCTGGACGCGCGGCATCTCGGCGCGGAGTTCCTGGAGCAGCGGTTCCCGACCATCGTGGCCCGCTGCCGCCAAGCCGGATTCGACCCCGCGACGCAGCTTGTGCCGGTGGCGCCCGCGCAGCACTACGCGAGCGGCGGCGTCCGGACGGATCTGCACGGGCGAACGTCCGTCCCGGGCCTCTACGCCTGTGGGGAGGTATCGCACACGGGCGTGCACGGCGCGAACCGGCTGGCGTCGAACTCGCTGCTGGAAGGCCTGGTGTTCGGGCATCGGATCGCCGAGCAGCTCGCCGACGTCCTGCCC
>DATHUM010000135.1:0-5669 GCA_035462225.1 Jiangellaceae bacterium
CCCGGCGTCGGCGGCGCAGCAGGTGTCCCGCGCTCGTGCGCTGATCGAGCAGCTGCCGGAGACGTTCGGGCTGTTGCGGACCGGGCAGATCTCCGAGCATGTGGCCACCATCGTGGTCACCGAGACCTCGCATCTGGCCGCGCCGGACCGGCAGCTGGTCGACAAGCAGCTGGCCGAGGTGCTGCCGGAGTTGAGCCCCCGTCGCGCGGAGGCAACGGCGCGCCGGTTAGCCATCGAGGCCGACCCGGCCGGCGCAGTGGCCCGCGCCGGGAATGCGCGCAAAGACCGGCGGGTCGGCATCCGCCCTGCGCCGGACACCATGGCCTTCTTATCCGCGCTGCTGCCGTGCGAGCAGGGCGTCGCGGCCTACGCGGCGCTGCTGAGGCACGCCGACGCACTCATCGGAGGCGGCGACCCGCGCACCCGCGGCCAGATCATGGCCGACACACTTGTCGAGCGGGTCACCGGGCAGGCCACGGCCGCCGACGTCTCCGCCGAGATCGGGCTCATCATGACCGACGCGGCATTGTTCAGCGGCGACGACAGCCCCGCCGAACTCACCGGCTTCGGTCCCGTGCCTGCCGACATCGCCCGTGGGCTCGCCCGGCGTCCTGGCGAAACGGAGAACGACGAGACCAGCACCGCGGCGGGCCGTGAGGTGCGGCGGGCTCGGGTGTTCCTGCGCCGGCTGTTCACCGACCCGGCCACCGGCATCGTGGTCACCTGCGACCCGCGCCGCCGCCGCTTCGACGGCGTGCTGGCCAGGCTCCTCGTGTACCGAGACCAGCACTGCCGCGACCCGTACTGCGACGCGCCCATCCGGCACCTTGACCACATCCAGGCCCACGCCACCGGCGGACCGACCACCGCCACCAACGGCCGCGGCGTCTGCGAACGCGGCAACTACGCCAGGCACATGCCCGGGTTCGCCATCCGCCTCATCGATCCGGACCGGCACATCGTCGAAACGACCACACCGACCGGGCACCGGTACCGATCGGCACCGCCTACCTATCCGTTGCGGGTTTAGCCGGCTTCGCGGACGTCCTCCAGAACGGCCGCGATCGTGTCCCTCGATTGCGCGACCATCCGAGGGAAGGCGTGACGGTAGTAGAAAAGCCGGTGAGAGACGGCAGCAGCGCCCACCCTCGAGCCCGCCGCCACGTGGCGTCGTCGCAACCGAGCTCGTCGCGGTAACTGCTTCGCGATCAGGCGTCCGACCTGCTCCGGCGTGGCGCGAACTTCATTGGCATGCACCCGGACGACGCTACGAAGCGGCCGGACTTTGCCGCATCCCTATTTCCGCTCGGTCGCCACCCGGGCCCGGCCGCACTCCAACCGGGCCACCGGCACCCGGAACGGCGAGCACGACACATAGTCCAGGACGATCGACTCGAAGAAGTGGATCGAATCCGGATCGCCGCCGTGCTCACCGCAGATGCCGACCTTGAGGTCGGTGCGGGTCTCCGTGCCTTCCCAGGCGGCGATCGACACCAGCCGTCCCACTCCCTCGGCGTCGATGGACTCGAACGGCGACGAGCCGAAGATGCCTTTGTCCATATAGGCGGGGAAGAACGCGGCCTCGACGTCGTCCCGGGAGAAGCCCCAGGTGGTCTGAGTCAGGTCGTTCGTACCGAAGGAGAAGAACTCGGCCGCCTCGGCGATCTGGTGAGCGGTCATCGCCGCCCGCGGCAGCTCGATCATCGTCCCGATTGGGAACGACAGTTCGATCTCATGCTCATTCGCGACCTCGGCAACAGTGGCCAGCGCCATCTCACGGACCAGCTCGAGTTCCTGGACGGCCGCCACCAACGGCACCATGATCTCCGGCTGCGGGTCGAGCCCCCGCTTGCGCAATTCCGCGGCCGCCTCGGCGATGGCCCGTACCTGCAGCTCGAACAAGCCAGGAACCATCAACCCGAGCCGTACGCCACGCATGCCGAGCATCGGGTTCTGCTCGTGCAACCGCTGCACCTCCGAGAGCAGCAGGGCCGCTTCCTTGTCCCTTTTGCCGGTCGCCTCGGCCACGGCCACCCGTACCGACAGGTCGGTCAGGTCTGGGAGGAACTCGTGCAACGGCGGGTCCAGCAGCCGGATCGTCACCGGCAGCCCGTCCATCGCCTCGAGGATCTCGGTGAAGTCCTGCTTCTGCAGCGGCAGCAGCTCGGCCAGCGCCTTGCCGCGCTGGTCCTCGTCCCTCGCCAGGATCACCCGCTCGACGATCTTGCGTCGTGGGCCGAGGAACATGTGCTCGGTCCGGCACAAGCCGATCCCCTGCGCGCCGAGCGTCCGGGCGCGCTGGGCATCGTCGGGCGTGTCGGCGTTCGCGCGGACGCCCATCCGGCGGCGTGCGTCAGCATGGGCCATGATCCGCCGGACGGCCTCCACCACATCGCGCTGATGGTCGTCCAGACCGGCTGAGCCGTCGCCGTGCAGCGCGTCGACCACGGCACTCGGTATCACCGGGACCTCGCCGACGAACACCTCACCGGTCGTTCCGTCGATCGAGATCACGTCGCCCTCGGCCACCCGAACCCCGTCCGGCGTGGTGAACTCCCTGGCCCGCGGGTCCACGCGCAACGCCTCGACGCCGACGACGCAGGTGCGTCCCATGCCGCGGGCCACCACCGCCGCGTGCGAGGTCTTCCCGCCGCGTGAGGTCAGCACGCCGCGCGCGGCGACCATGCCGCGCAGGTCGTCCGGGTTGGTCTCGCGCCGGACGAGAATGACGTCATCCCCGCGCTCGGCCCACTCCACCGCGGTCGCCGAGTCGAACGCGGCCTTGCCGACCGCCGCACCCGGGCTCGCCGCCATGCCCTTGGCGATCGCCTCCCGAGCCGCCGACGGATCAAACTGGGGGAACATCAGCTGCGCCAGCTGATCACCGGTGACGCGCATCAGCGCCTCGTCCTCGTCGATGACTCCCTCGTCGATGAGCTGACCGGCGATCCGGAACGCCGCGGCGGCCGTCCGTTTGCCCACGCGCGTCTGGAGCATCCACAGCTTGCCGCGCTCGATCGTGAACTCGATGTCGCACAGGTCGCGGTAATGCCGCTCGAGCCTCTCCATGATGGCCATCAGCTGGTCGTACGAGGTCTTGTCCAGCTGCTCCAGGTCGGCAAGCGGCAATGTGTTGCGGATGCCGGCCACCACGTCCTCACCCTGCGCGTTCGACAGGTAGTCGCCGTAAATCCCCTGATGACCCGTCGCTGGGTCGCGAGTGAACGCCACACCCGTACCCGAGTCGTCGCCCAGGTTGCCGAACACCATCGTGCACACGTTGACCGCCGTGCCGAGGTCGTCCGGAATCCGCTCTTGCCGGCGGTACACCCGCGCCCGCTCGGTGTTCCACGAGTCGAATACCGCGTGGATCGCCAGGTCGAGCTGCTGGCGTGGATCCTGCGGGAAGTCCCGGCCCGACTCGGTGGCGATGACTCCCTTGAACTTGTCCACCAGCGCGCGCAGATCGTCCGCCTCCAGCTGGACGTCCAACTCCACGCCCTTGGCGTGCTTGGCCTGGTCGAGCAACTCCGCGAACCGGTGACCGTCGATACCCAGAACCGTGCTGCCGTACATCTGCAGCAGCCGGCGGTAGGAGTCCCATGCGAACCGCTCGTCGCCGGCCCGAGCCGCCAGCCCACGCACCGAGGCGTCGGTCAAACCGATGTTCAGGACGGTGTCCATCATGCCGGGCATCGAATGCTTGGCGCCCGAACGCACCGATACCAGCAGCGGATCCTCGGGATCGCCCAACCGCTTGCCCACTCGCTCCTGCAATTCGCCGAGGTGGCGGCCGACCTCGTCGGCCAACCCATCGGGCTCGCGGCCGTGCTCCAGGTAGTAGCGGCACGCCTCAGTAGTGATCGTAAAGCCCGGAGGGACGGGTAGTCCCATATTGGTCATCTCGGCAAGGTTCGCGCCCTTGCCGCCGAGCAGATCCTTTTGGTCCTTGCTTCCTCGTGAGAAGTCGTAGACGTACGGCACAGGTCGGCCCTCCCATGTGCTGACGGTGGTTGGGACCATACCCGCCAGAGAGCCGCTCATGACGGCCGGTCAGACCACCTGGTTCGTGAAAAAGGTCACCTCGCGGATCAGTTGGCGGGCTAGCCGCCGGAGATGCCGAGCTCGGCGCCGCTGAGATCGTCGTCGACACCGTGCCGATCGTCGAGCCAGCCGGCCGGCAGGGCGACCGAGCGTGGGCTGCCCTGCCGGCCTCGCGGGACGCCGATCTCGGACTCGGGGAACGGCTGGGACGGATCAAGCTGGGCGAGCAACCCGTCCAGCTCGGCCAGGGACGAGACGAGGCCCAGCGAGGCACGGACCTCCTGGCCGACCACGAAGCCCTTGAGATACCAGGCCATGTGCTTGCGCATGTCGCGCATCCCGCGCTCTTCCCCCATCAGCTCGGCAAGCAACTCGCCGTGCCGGCGCATCATCGCGGCCACCTCACCGAGCGTCGGCAGGGGCGGGGACGGCTCGCCGGCGAACGCCGCGGCCAGGTCGCGGAACAGCCATGGCCGGCCCAGACAGCCCCGTCCCACGACCACACCGTCGGCGCTCGTGCGCGACATCATGCGGAGTGCGTCCGCGGCTTCCCAGATGTCGCCGTTTCCGAGTACCGGAATGGCGACGTGCTCCTTGAGGCGCGCGATCGAGCCCCAGTCAGCGGCGCCCGAGTAGTGCTGAGCTGCCGTCCGGCCGTGCAGGGCTATCGCCGCGCAACCCGCGTCCTCGGCTATCCGACCGGCGTCGAGGTAGGTCAGGTTGTTCTCGTCGATACCCATCCGGGTCTTCATCGTGACGGGGATCCGGTACGGTTCGGCGGCGCCGACGGCCGCCCGCAGGATCCGGTCGAGCAGCCCGCGCTTGTACGGCAGCGCGGCTCCGCCGCCCTTGCGCGTCACCTTGGGTACCGGACAGCCGAAATTGAGGTCGACGTGTGCGACCCCGGACTCCCCCGCCAGGATCTTGACCGCCTCGCCGACGTAGTGCGGGTCGACGCCGTAGACCTGCACCGAGCGCACATTCTCGGCGTCGGCGAAGACCAGCATCGACAGGGTCTTCTCGTCGCGCTCGACGATGCCACGGGAGGTGATCATCTCGCAGACGTAGAGCCCGGCGCCCTGCTCGGCGCACAGCCGCCGAAAGGCCGCATTCGTGATGCCCGCCATCGGCGCGAGGACGACCGGCGGTGAGATCGTCAGCGGGCCCAGGCGCAGTGTTGTCCGTGCTTCGGTGGTGATGGTCATCGCTCGAACATTGTCCCGCACGTGACGGCCCGAGGCATATTCGTACAAGTCACTCGACTGGCGGCGCAGAGTCCGGCGTCCTTCTCGGCGGGATGATGATGATGTCGGTCGGCTGCGGTTCTCGCGTCGGCACGAGCGTCAACGTCGGATACGGCGTCCTCGTCGGCGGGGACGTCGGGTCGGGCCGGGTCGGCGTCGGCGTGGGCGGCGCAGTCTCGGCCGGCGTTCCCGGCCGGACGGGTGGCTGCGGCTCATCGGGCGGGACGCCAGTCGGCGTAGACGCGGGTTGCGTGGTGGGCACGACGGCCGGCGCGGGCGTCGCCTGCTCGCTGGGCGCTATGACGGGGGGTTCGATCGGAGTATCCGACCGCGCCTGGTCGACGACGAACGCACCGCCCACGACGGTAAGCGTGAGCGCCA
>DATHUM010000136.1:0-2698 GCA_035462225.1 Jiangellaceae bacterium
TCGGCTGCCACAGCGATTCGACTGTGGCCCGCGCCGAGGAGGAAGTCTGCGTAGATCTGCCAGCCGTGGGATTGCGCCGGGGCCAGGCGCGCGACCCAATCCGTCGGCTGTTCGGTGAGCGCGTCGAGAACTGCTGACGAGCAGAGGAACGGTAGACCGAGAGCGTCGGCCCTGGCGGCAACGGAACGAGCGACGACGCTGTGATACTCCCCCGCCAAGGCAGCCACGCCCAGGCAAGCCAACTCATCCACGGCCGCCGCCGCCCGGAGTGGATCAGCCGCGGTGTCTCGGACCACCAGCTCGAGCGGCCTTCCGACAATTCCGCCGGCGTCATTGACGTCGCGAACGGCCAGCTCGAGCCCAGCGAGCAAATGCCGGCCCGCCTCGACCCAGCCGGGCCGAGTTAACGGCGCGAGAGCGCCGATCTGAACCGATGATCGGTCAGTCCGCTCCCATCCACGTGGCAATGATGGCGTATTCATGCGCTGGCACCCGATGGGCGTCTGACCACCTTCCCGCTATCCAAATGTCAGGGTGATCTAGCCGGGATCACCGGTCCTCGGGCGCCGTCTGATCTGCCACTCAGCCGCAGTGGCGTTTGGTGAGCGTCCGGTTGCGCCAGTCGATCCACCCGCTGATGTCCACACACTTGTTGGTCATGTTGACACCAGACGGCGTGTAGACCGGGCCAGCGTAGTAGCTGTAGAACCCGCCGTCGCAGCCGACACTCGATGGACAGCTCGGCCAGCTATAACCCGACGGCCGGATCTTCGCCTCGGTGTACAGCGACACGCCGTAGGTCGGACCGGCGTGGTTGACCACCAGACAATTGCGCTTGGTCGTCCAAGACCAGTAGACATCCATGTGCGCGTACGCCGTACCCGATGCCGGAATCGCATAGTGGCCGATGTGCGTGTAGGACGAACCGCATGGTCCGGCCATCATGCTTAACTGGTTTTCCGCTGCATCCGGCAGCGTTGAGTTGCCACTCGCGGCGGCGGGCATAGCCAGCGCGGCGAGCAGTCCGAACACAGCCATGGCGGCGGCAATGAGACGCTTCATCCCGTTGTCCTCCAGCCCCGATCGAGCAAGCGGGTTGAAACGCAGACTGCCAGAAAGATCCAGTGTGATCAATAGTTACATAGACTGTTAAGCCAGTCGGTCAACAGACCCGAGCCTGGGAAACGGTTTCACCGAGAACACCACCTCAAGGGGGACGTCGAAGTACTCGGCAATCTTCAGCGCGAGGTAGAGGCTGGGGCTGTACTCGCCTCGCTCGAGGTAGCCGATCGTCTGATAGTGGACACCTAGCTCATCGGCAAGTTCCCGCCGGGAAATGCCGCGCTCGGCGCGCAACATGGCGATGCGATTGAATACGACCTCAGCCATCGATTCACCGCCTCAGCCGTACCGCTTCATTGCCGCTTCGCGACGTTCCTCGACGGCCGACCCGGACTCACGGCGAGCCATTCGGCGCAAGATGGGCGGCGCCAGCAGCAAGCCCGCCACACCCCACGCGCCCAGCACACCGAACATCTCGAGGTAGCGCCAGGAACCACCGATCTCTGCGGCCTCGGCCTCTGGCAAGAGGGCAGCGCGCATCCCCTGGCCGAGCCAGTAGATCGGAAATAGCTGAGCGATCGACTGGACCCAACCGGCGAGCGCGGTAATCGGGTAGAAGATCCCAGAAATGGCCGTCAAGATCGCCATGGGAAGGAAGGTGAGACCGAAGGCGCCCTGCGGGCTCTTTACCAGCGAGCCGATGATGGCGCCCCACGGCATTGTGGCAAGCAGGCCAAGCACGAGTATGCCGAGCATCATCAACCAACCGGTCCAGGGCGTTGAGACCAACTCGGGCACGAACAGCAGGCCCGCCACAAGGATGATGACGACCGTCACGGCAGACGTCACCGCCGTCATGACGGCTTTGGCCACCACATATCCGGCCATCCCGTGCGGGATGGCCTTGGCACGTAGCAGCGTGCCGTCTTCGCGTTCGATTGCGAGGATTCCAGCAGCTCCGCTCAAGCCGCCCCAGGCCACCGTCATGCCAAGGATGCCGGGCAGGACGACGCTTGCCAGGGACTGGTCCGTGCCTTCGACGACGGAATTACGCTGAAAGAACAGCACGACTGCGAATACCACAGCCAAGAAGATGTTCCAGAGCAATTCGTCACGGCTGCGGAAGTAGTTGCGCGACTCGATCCAGCCCCTGGCGAGCCCCGCACGAACAGCGTCCTGCGCCGCGGTCATGATTTGCTCCTTTCGAACGGGACGACCGCACCTGCCGCGTCCGGCCGTCCCGTCTCGAACTGGTGCACCATCGCCATGTAGGTGTCCTCCAGGCTGGCCCGACGGACTTCGAGATCGCCTACGGCTTCGCCGTGCTCAGCGAACAGCTTGCGGACGAACGCCGTAGCGTCATCGGTGGCATGGACGAAGATCTCGCCGTCCAGACTCCACCGCACCTCGGCCTGCGCGGCGACCTGCCGGGCCAGCTGATCGGCACTGCCGTCTGCCACGATCCGGCCACCGGCCAGGATCAGGATGCGATCGGCAAGTTTCTCCGCCTCAGCGAGATCATGAGTCGCGAGCAGGATGGTGGTCTCCTCGAAATCGGCCAACCGGTGCATGAGGTCGTGGAAATCCCGGCGAGCGTGCGGGTCGAACCCGGCCGTCGGCTCGTCGAGGAACAGCA
>DATHUM010000137.1:0-14679 GCA_035462225.1 Jiangellaceae bacterium
CTGCCGTCGCCCATTTTCGCACGCCTCGCCTCGCAGATGTCCCCGCCGCCGACCGCCTCGAGCTTGACGACTCGGTGTCCGATCAGGCGGCTGAGCTGCTCAGCGATCACGCAGTTCCTCCTGCAGCGAATCGACGAGCCCGTCCGCCGCGCGCTCCAGTTGGTTGAGTACGTGCGCGAACCCGTCCGCGCCACCGTAGTACGGATCCGGCACGTCGAGCTCCCCGGCCGCCCGAGCGGCGGGGTCGTACGACCTGAGCAGGCGCACTCGAGCCTCGCTGCCGTGAGCCGCCGCGAGCCGGGTGAGGTCGGCGTAGTTGTCCTGGTCCATGGCGAGGACAAGGTCGAATCGGTCGAACCAGTCGGCTGTGAACTTGCGGGCCCGGTGTGCCGTCCCGTCGTAACCGCGCTCGCGGAGAGCGGCGAGCGCCCGCGGGTCGGCGGGTTCTCCGACGTGCCACTCGCCGGTCCCGGCGGACTCGACGCTGACCCGATCAGTGAGTCCGACCTTGTCCAGTCGGTGTTTGATGACGACCGCCGCCATGGGTGACCGGCAAATGTTGCCCAGGCACACAAGGCAGATGCGGTACGTCACGTCGTCCGTAGTGAAGCCAATGATCAGCTACGCGCCAGCCGGGCCAGCTCGCCCATGGCGAGGGCCAACTCGGTGGCGAGTTCGAAGGAGCGGTCGTGGTTGGGGTTGCTGCGCATCCAACTGCACACGGTTTGGACGACGGCCCCCGCCCACGCGGGATCGAGATGGATGGCGTATCGAACGGAGACGGGGCGTGGATTGAACGATGTCACGTCGTACCACTGCCCGTCGGCGAAGGCGAGCAGCGGGTAACCCTCGGCGTCGTCGTAGACGACGTCGTACTCGCGTCCGCTCAGCAGGCTGTCGTACCACGCCCGGTTTCCCGTCGCCGGACCGCGATCCTGCTGGGGCGGCGGTGCCTGTGGCACCAGCGGCGCCTGCTGCGTGAGCGGCGCGTACTGGGTGAGTGGTTCGTGCCGGGCGAGTGGCGCTTGGTGAGCTGTCATCAGCTGCGCTTGAGAGCGTGCTGGAGGCGCGTGCATCGGCATAGGTCGCTGCGGACCAGCGGCTGGGGGTTTCGCGGCGGCGCCACGGGTGACCGGGGTTACCAGAGGCTCGTCGGACGGTGGGCGTTCGGTCAGTACGGAGCCGACCGTGCCGAAGCCGCTCGCCATGATTACTCACCTGCCTTCAGGGACACGCGGGTCAGCACGACGATCCCCCGTAGCGCCGTCAGCCATGACGGACAACCTCGATCGTGCAGGAAGTGTCGTCAACGGTACGGCACCGGGTGCCCTTAGGGGAACTGCGACGCGCCCGGCTTAATCGTTCCGTTGCATTCCGGCAATAACGATGTTCCGGTCTAGTCCGGCAAGAGGAGATTTAGTATCCAACTAACGAACGAAATCACCAGACCGCCCAGGACAGCGGACCAGAAGCCATCAACGTTGAAGGGAACGTCGAACTGATCAGCGATCCACGAGGTCAGCAGCAGCATCAGGGCGTTGACAACGAAAGTGAACAGCCCAAGGGTAAGCACGTAGAGCGGCAACGACAGGATGTTGACTATCGGCCGCACCACCACATTGACCACTGCAAAGATCACGGCCACGACGAGCAGAGTGATGACCCGATCTTGGGTCGAACCACCTTCGAGTTCAACCCCGCTGACAATCAAGGTGGCGACCCACAGCGCGATCGCGTTGACGATGAGTCGGATGATCAGCGACATGGGAGGGAAGCGTAGACCAAGCCGGCCGGCAGGACACACCTGGCCATACGGTATTGGACAGCTACTCCGTTCGAGCCACCGTGAATGGGTCGGTTGCAGCCGGTGTGGCCTATTGTGACGGCATGCCGTCGGACAGTCCTCGCCTACGTCACACTATCGACCGTCTGCCGTCGTACAAGCCGGGGCGCCCGGCGACCGCAGGCAGTGGCCAGACCGCTTTCAAGATCTCGTCAAATGAGAATCCGTACCCGCCGCTCCCCGGCGTGCTCGACGCCGTCGCCGACGCGGCCGGTTCGATCAACCGGTATCCCGACATGTTCGCGACCGGCCTGGTCGACGCGCTCGCGAAGCGGTTCGACGTACCGCCGGCGGACATCGCCACCGGAACCGGCAGCGTCGGTGTGCTGCAGCAGGTCATCCAGGCCACGGCGGCCGAGGGTGATGAAGTCGTTTACGCGTGGCGGTCGTTCGAGGCCTATCCAATCGTGGTCGGAATTTCGGGGGCACGTTCGGTGACGGTGCCGCTCGGCCCCGGCGCCCGACACGACCTGGACGCTTTGGCGGCGGCGGTGACGGATCGGACGCGGCTCGTCCTGGTGTGCTCGCCGAACAACCCCACAGGCACCGCGGTGCGCCGGAACGAAATGAGTACCTTTCTCCGGCGCGTCCCGTCCGATGTCCTGGTCGTCGTGGACGAGGCGTACCGGGAGTTCGTCAGGGATCCGGACGCGATCGACGGCCTTGAGTTGTATCGGGACTTTCCAAACGTTTGCGTCCTAAGGACGTTCTCGAAGGCCTATGGCCTGGCCGGCTTGCGGGTCGGATTCGCGATCGCGCGAGAACCCGTCGCCGACGCGTTACGCAAGACGGCGGTGCCGTTCGGGGTCAGCGGCGTCGCACAGCGTGCTGCGATCGAATCGCTGCGACACGAAGGTGCACTGGCCGAGCGAGTCGAGACCCTTGTCGCGGAACGTGATCGGGTCCGCGCGGCACTCCTCGAACAAGGCTGGGACGTTCCGGACACCCAGGCGAACTTCGTGTGGCTGGAGCTCGGGGACAACACGGTCGAGTTCGCCGCGCAGTGCGAGGCGGCAGGTCTCATCGTCCGGCCCTTCGCGGGCGAGGGATGCCGGATTACCGTCGCCGAGCCCGAGGCGAGCGACCGATTGCTGAAGGTGACCGCCGATTGGCGGGCCCACACCGGCCAGTAGACCGGGCCGTTACCGGCTCACGCCGTCGGAATATACAGAGACCCCGGCAGGTGCATCCAGTGGACCTTGCCCTGCCGGGGCCTCCGCGACAGCTTCCTGTTCGGGGGGCGAGAGCGGGAAGCCGTCTGTCTCGGCCGTGGCCGCTGTTGGTCAACAACAGCCCGGCGGACCCTGCCACGTAGCGGCTGCCGGAGCCGCGAGAGCTGCTGACAAGGCAATGAACGTGAGGGGTGAGGCAACGAGACGGATAACAACTCGACGTACCATCTCGGGACTCCTCGGCTAAGGGGCTAGCGAAAACATGACACCTCGTAGTGAAATGGGGTTATGGCATATCGTCAAGTGGAAGTCAGAGAGCAGTCCCAGGCCTCGGACTCCCAGGGAGAATCCCTGGTCGGGCGCCGAATCCACGCCCGCCGGCTCGAATTGGGCCTGACCCAGGCCGAGGTCGCCGCGGGCATGCTCTCGCCCAGCTACCTTTCGCTGGTCGAAAGCGGGCGCCGGCAGCCGGCACCGGCTGCGTTGGCGCACATCGCTGAGCGGCTGGGCGTCGATCCGGGTTATCTGCTCGACGGCATTGACGCAGAGGTCCGGCGCAGGGCTCGCCTCGCGCTCGGGCACGCGGAGGTCGCCTTGCGGCGTGGCGACGTCGCAGATGCCTACCAGCGGTTCGTCGCGCTCGAGGACGACCCAGGACTCGGCGACGAGCAACATCGCAAGGTACGCATGGGACGGGCTATCGCCGCCGAGCGTAAGGGCGACCTCGAGGAAGCCCTTCGCGTGCTTGGTGAGCTCGCTGAAGAAGCGCGACGCGAGCCCAACGTCCATCCGTGGATGGATGTCGCCGAGGCGCTCTCGCGGTGCTATCACGAAGCCGGCGACCTCGACATGGCCATCCACACCGGCGAGGAGGCCATGCAGTCCGCCGCCGAGTTGGGCCTCGAGGGTACCGACGAGTACGTCCGCCTCGGCTGCACCGTGCTGATGGGCTACTACGAGCGCGGCGATCTTGCCCGTGCGACAGTGCTCGCGGCAGATCTGATCCGCGGCGCGGAGTCTTCCGGTGCGCCGCACTCTCGTGGTGCCGCGTACTGGAATGCCGCATTGCTCGCCGAGTCGCGAGGCCAGATCGGTGAGGCGCTCTCGCTCGTCGACCGTGCGCTTGCCCTGTTCGGCGAGAGCGACGACCGGCGTAACCTCGCCCGCCTGCGGGTCTGCTACGCCTGGTTGCTGCTGCAGCAGCAACCTCCGGAGGCCGAGCATGCGCTCGACCTCCTGGACGGCGTCGCCGATGAGATCCAACTGCACGGTGGCGCGATCGACCTCGGTTACTACGCCACCGAGCGCGCCCGTGCCTTACTGGCACTTGGCCGGCTTGACCAGGCACGTGCGGCGGCCTTGGATTCGCTCGCCCGACTCGGTGAACAGCCGCGAATCGAATCCGCTCGGGCCCGGCTCCTCCTCGGCCGGATCCTGCGTGAGCAGGGGTTGTCCGACGAGACGCTGGAACAGTGCACGGTCGCCGCGAACATGCTGGAGGAGATGGGTGCGTCGCGGCAGGCCGCTGCGGCGTGGCGCGAACTCGGCGATCTCTACCGTGACCTCGGCCGCATCGACGAGACGCTGGAGGCGTACGATCGAGCTCTGGTAGCCGTGCGGGTCTCGCCCGTGGCGGGCGTCGGGCCGAGTGCGGGTGCACTGGAGCTTCCGGTTTCCTGAAGCCGCTGCCACTCACTTAGTCAATGATCTTGACATTCAGTTAACTGAAGGTCTTGACTAGAGTCACGTCCCTTGAGGTCGGCACGTTCGTCGCAGGGGAGTGCATGTGCCGACCTCGAGGGACGCCGCATTTCATGAACGGATTCGTTCAGGAACGGGCTCGGTCGCCGGTTCAGGGCGGGCACCGCGCGGTCGCTCAGCGCTGACCACGAGGGCGACGCCGAGCACGACGAGCGCGCCGCCGCCGATGACCACAGCCGTGATCGGCTCGGCGAGGATGGCCCAGCCGAGGATGACCGCCACGACGGGGTTGACGTAGGCGTACGTCCCGACGAGCGACAGCGGTGCGTTGGCGAGCGCGTACGCATACGCGGTGAAGCCAAGCAGCGACCCGAACACCACCAGGTAGGCCAGGGCGATCCAGCCGTCCGCAGAGACCGTCACGGGGTCGAACGTCCTGGTAGCGCTGAAAGCCACCGAACCGACCGTCATGATCACGCCGCCGGCCAGCATCTCGTAGCTGACCGCGACCATTGTTCGTCCCGGCAGGTGTAGGCGCGGGGACAGGTACGACCCGATGGCCCAGGAGATCGTGGCCCCCAGGACCACGACGACTCCCCAGTACTCGACACCCTCGATGCCGCCCTTGGGCAGGCTGATCGCCGCGATACCGGCAAAACCCACGAGAACCCCGAGCCAGGTGAGCGCCCGCGGCCGGTCGCCACCACCGAAGCGCAGCAGCACGAACCACAGCGGAACGGCGCCGACGATCAGGGCGGTCAAGCCGCTGGGAACCGTCTGCTCCGCGATGGCCACGAGACCGTTGCCGCCTGCGAGCAGCAGCAATCCCATGATCGCCGCCCCGCGCAGCTCAGTCCAGCTGACCTTCAGCGACGAGACGCCGTCTCGAGCCGCCAAGATGGCCATCATGATCGCAGCGGCGACGAGGAACCGCACGCCCATCCCGAGAATCGGCGGGATCCCCGCATCGACGACTACCCGGATCGCCAGGTAGGTCGAACCCCAGAGTATGTAGACGGTGACAAGGGCAATCCATACGGCGGCACCGGTCGTCCGCCGAACCCGCTCTGCCATGACCGACCTATCGTTTCGATGCTGACTTTACGTCTATTGTGCTGCCTGGGGACGCACTCGCGACAGCGGATTCCAGCCGTTGGACTGCGACATGCCGCCATTTGTAGTTCTGCGGCGTCGGCGTGGCCGCCGATCCGGACGGACAGTCGCCGGCAACGCCGCCCGGCCGTGCGGGTTTCCTGGCGGACAGACCGTTAGACGACGCGGACGCGAGCGACTTGCTGTGACTGTGCCACCAGGTCGCCGTTCGCGTCGTACACCTCGGCCTCCTCGTCGAACCACTCGTCCCGCAGCAACCGGCCACGCAGGTAGACCGTCAACCAGCCGGCCGCCGGCAGGGCCCTGGTCAGCAATGACAACTGGACGGTGGGTGCCCAGCCCAGCCGGCCCAGCCCGAACACAGTCGGCGGCAAGGCGTCCACGGCGAGGGCGAGCACCAGCGGGTCGGGCTGAGTGCCGTCCATCAAGCGCAGGTGACCGCGCATCGCGAGCGATCCGGCCGGCCGCCCGGAGAACCACCCGAGCGTCTGCGGATCGAGGCGGAGGTCGACATGCTCCAGCAGACCCACATGGGTGCCATCCGGAAGGTCCACCCGGGCGTGCACACAGTCGTCCAGCTCGGCCACCGGTTCGGGGTTCGGGCCGTTCCATTCAGGCACCGACCGGGAGTCCAGCGCACCGGTGGTAGCGGTCACGTGCATCAGCGGTGTGTCGTCCTGGATCAACGTGGCGTGGAGCGTGCCGGTTGTTCGGCCGACCCGCAGGGTCTCGATTCGGATCGAGGCCGGGCCGGCCTTCGGCGGCATCAGGAAGTGGGCGCTCGTGGCCACCGGGTGCGGCTGGGTGGATTCGGCGAGCACTGCCCGCATCACGAGGGCGAGCAGGAAGCCGCCGTTGGGCACACCTCCGACCGACCAACTTCCGTCGATCTCGGTGGCGTACTGGCCGGGCTCGACCTGACGAACGGCGGTCGCGTCGCTGAAGGCACCCACGGTCCGCCACCCTAGCCAGCCCGTGCTGCGGCACTCAACGGCCGGTCGGTTCGACCGGTCATGCATGACCACCGAAATCCCCTGGGCGCTACGTGGGCGGCCAAGTACTTGTGCGTACCCGCCAAGCGCGAAGTGACCGATTTGTGCGCAGGCCAGGCGGCATGAGCCCAGCCATACTCTGTACCGTGAACGTCAACAACTTGGCGCGGTCGGTGCACCGGCCGCCAACATTCGACCCGGTCACCCACCCGTAGCGCGCCGGTGTCGAGTACCACCCGCGGCACGACGGCTGGTTGCGGTGACCCCGCAGAGCCGAACGACGTGAAGGAGACGCGATGACCGTCGAAACACCCGCGCCGGCGGCCGGACCGCCCCCGGAGAGCGACTACCCGCTGGTCCAGCTGCTCACCCCGGAAGGTGAGCGAGTGGCCAGCGAGGAGTACGACCCTTTGATCGCCGACATCACCGATGAGGACGTCCGGGGTTTCTACCGCGATCTGGTCCTCTCGCGCCGAGTCGACACCGAGGCAGTCGCTCTCCAGCGCCACGGTGAGTTGGGGCTGTGGGCCTCACTGCTCGGCCAGGAGGCGGCCCAGGTGGGTTCGGCCCGGGCGCTGCGCCCGCAGGATCACGTGTTTCCGACGTACCGCGAGCACGGTGTCGCCTGGTGTCGCGGCGTCGACCCAGCGTTGCTGCTCGGCCTGTTCCGAGGTGTCGACCAGGGCAGCTGGGACCCTCGCGACAACAACTTTCACCTCTACACGATCGTCATCGGCGCGCAGACGCTGCACGCGACCGGTTATGCGATGGGCGTCCAGCGCGACGGCGCGGTCGGCACCGGAGATCCCGACCGCGATACGGCGGTGATCGCCTACTTCGGTGACGGGGCCACGAGTCAGGGCGATGTCAACGAGTCGTTCATCTGGTCGAGCGTGTTCAACGCCCCGGTCGTCTTCTTCTGCCAGAACAACCAGTGGGCGATTTCCGAACCGCTGGAACGCCAGACCCGCGTCCCGCTGTACAAGCGCGCCGGGGGGTTCGGCTTCCCGGGCGTCCGCGTCGACGGCAATGACGTGCTCGCGTGCCTGGCGGTGACCCGACAGGCGCTGCAGCGGGCCCGCGACGGCGAAGGCCCGACGCTGATCGAGGCGTTCACCTACCGGATGGGTGCGCACACCACTACCGACGACCCGACGCGCTACCGCTCGGCCTCCGAACTCGAACACTGGAAGTTGAAGGACCCGATCGAGCGAGTGAAGGCGTACCTGACCCGGTCCGGTGGTGCCGATCAGGACTTCTTCGCCTCGATCGACGACGAGGCCGAGGCGCTCGCCGAGCACTTGCGGATCGCCTGCCGAGAGTTGCCGGATCCCGCTCCCACATCAATCTTCGACCACGTTTACGTCGAGCCAACCCCGGCGCTGGTCGAGCAGCGCGACGGCATGGCCGCATATCTCGAGTCCTTCGCTGACGAGGAGGCGCGATGACCACGACGATGCCGCTCGGAAAGGCCATCAACGCCGGGCTTCGCCGGGCGATGGAGGCCGACGACAAGGTCCTGGTCATGGGCGAGGACGTCGGCAAGCTCGGTGGAGTCTTCCGGGTGACCGACGGCCTGCAGAAGGACTTCGGCGAGGACCGGGTCATCGACACCCCGCTGGCCGAATCCGGCATCATCGGCACCGCCGTGGGCCTCGCGTTGCGGGGGTACCGGCCGGTGTGCGAGATCCAGTTCGACGGCTTCGTGTTCCCGGGTTACAACCAGATCGTGTCCCAGGTGGCCAAGATGCACTTCAGGTCCGGAGGCCGGTTGCGGGTGCCGATCGTGATCCGCATTCCGTTCGGTGGCGGCATCGGTGCGGTCGAGCATCACAGCGAGAGCCCGGAGGGCTACTTCGCCCACACCCCTGGACTCAAGGTGGTGTCCTGCTCCAACCCCGTCGACGCCTACTGGATGATCCAGCAGGCGATCGAACTGGACGACCCGGTGCTGTTCTTCGAGCCGAAGCGGCGGTACTGGGACAAGGCGGAGGTCGACACCGATGGCTCGCCGGACCTGGCGCTGGAGCAGGCTCGCGTGGTTCTGAGCGGCACCGATGCCACCGTCCTGGCGTACGGGCCGATGGTCAAGACATGCCTCGACGCCGCGACCGCCGCTGCGGAAGAGGGCCGATCGCTCGAGGTCATCGACCTGCGGTCGCTGTCGCCACTGGATCTGGCCACCGTGTACGAGTCAGTCCGCAAGACGGGCCGCTGCGTGGTCGTGCACGAGGCCCAGCGCACGCTCGGCATTGGAGCCGAACTCGCGGCGAGCATTACCGAGGAGTGCTTCTACTCGCTCGAAGCGCCGGTCGCTCGGGTCACCGGGTACGACACCCCGTACCCGCCGGCTCGAGTCGAGGAGGAGTACCTCCCGGACCTGGACCGCGTACTCGATTCGGTCGACCGCGTTCTGGCCTACTGAGGGAGGGCGAGTTATGAGCCAGGTGTTCAAGCTCCCCGATGTCGGGGAGGGTCTTACCGAGGCCGAAATCGTGTCCTGGAAGGTCAAGCCAGGCGACACGATCAAGGTGAACGATGTCGTCGTCGAGATCGAGACCGCCAAGTCGCTGGTCGAGCTGCCCTCTCCGTACGCCGGCGTGGTCGAGAACCTGCTCGTTGAGGAGGGTGCGACGGTTCCGGTCGGCACACCCATCATCTCGGTCGGCACCGGCGCCGCCGCGCCGCAGGAGAGCGGTGGTGGCGGCGAGGATCTGGTACCCGAGCCGGTGAACCAGGGCCAGGCACCCGCCGAGGAGCCTGCGCAAGAGCGGCAAGCCGTGCTGGTCGGGTACGGCCCCCGGTCGACATCGGCCAAGCGCCGGTCGCGAAAGGGTGCTGCGGAGGTCGCGGTGTCGGCGGCTTTCTCGGCGGAACCGGAGCCCGCTGCGGCTGATGGTGTGCAGCCGATGCCCGCAGCGCCCCGGCAGGCGGAGCCCGCGGCCGTGCCGGAGAACGTGCGCGTGCTGGCCAAGCCGCCGGTCCGCAAGCTGGCCAAGGACCTCGGCGTGGACCTGCGTGCCGTCACGCCATCGGGTCCTGGTGGAACCATCACGCGGGACGACGTCCAGGCCGCCGCGGCCGAAGCCGCCCCCGCCGAAGCCGCCCCCGCCGAAGCACCGGCCCGGCCGCTCCAGACCGGCGACTGATGGGACGGTTTGCCGAGGGAGGAGCGCATCGCGATCCGTTCGGTGCGCAAGGTGACAGCCGAGAACGTCGTACGTTCAGCGTTCACCGCACCGCACGTGACGGAGTTCATCACGGTGGATGTCACGAGGACGATGCGGCTTGTCGAGCGGCTCCGCGCGTCGAGGGAGTTCCGCGACGTCAAGCTCTCACCGCTGGCCGCACTGGCCCGGGCGATGTGTATCGCCGCCCACCGGACGCCGGACGTCAACGCTCGCTGGGACGAAGACGCCGGCGAGATCGTCATCCAGCGGTACGTCAATCTCGGCATCGCCGCGGCCACCCCGCGCGGGTTGGTCGTCCCGAACATCAAGGACGCCGACCGGCTGTCGCTTCGGGACCTCGCCGTTGCCATCAACGAACTGGCCGCGACCGCTCGCGAGGGCAAGACGCAACCTGCTGACATGGCGGGAGGCACATTGTCGATCACCAACGTGGGAGTGTTCGGCGTCGACACGGGAACACCCATCCTCCCGCCAGGGCAGTCGGCGATCATGGCGTTCGGTGCCATCAAGCAGCAGCCGTGGGTGCACAAAGGCAAGGTCAAGCCGCGCTGGGTGACCACCCTTGGGTTGTCGTTCGACCACCGCTTAGTGGACGGCGAGCAGGGCTCGAAGTTCCTGGCGGACGTGGCTGCGCTGCTGGAGGATCCGGCCCACGCGCTGGTTTGGGGGTAGCTGCGAGCGGGTCACTCCGGGCCGCCGGCGGGGCGGTTCGCGGCCTCGCGCCGTTGTTCGGCCTCTCGGCGATACTCGTCCGCGCGGCGATCGTCGTCCTGGCTTAGCGGCTCGGCCGCTCGGCTCGCCTCGGTGTCGCGATGCTCTTCGGGTGGCCGGCGCTTGGTCGTCTCGTGCTCCTCTGACCGGTCGTGCTCGCCGGCATCGTCAGGCTCCTCGGTCCGGCGGTAAGACTCGCTCACCGCGTTGATCTCCGCACCGAACAGCGCCGCGTACGAACTCAGCCACAACCACAGCAGCAGGACGACAACACCCGTGAGTGAGCCGTAGGTCTCGGCGTAGCTGCCGAAATTGTCGACGTATATCGAGAATCCGACGGACACTGCGACCCAGATGAGCGTTGCAACTATCGCGCCGAACGAGAGCCACTTCCAGCGGCCTGAGCCATGTTCGGGCGCCCAACGGTAGAGCACGCTGAGGGCTATGACGACCGCCAGGAGAAGGACGATCCACCGGGCGATCTCGACCACGATTCCAACCCAGCCGGGCAACTCGAGCGCATCGATGATGGCCGGCAGAGCGGCCACCAGGGCGATAGCCACCAGCACGAACACGATGGCACCCAGCGTGAACAGCAAACCCATGGCGCGGCGCTTGACGAATCCCCGTTCCTGCTCGCCGCCGTACGCGTGGTTGACGGCCATGATCATGTTGGATGTCCCGTTCGAGGCCGACCACAACGCGACGACGAGCGCGATCACCAGCCCGATGCCGAGTGATTGGCGGGGCGCCTCGGCGAGCGTTGTCATCTGCTCGGTCAGCAGTTCTTGAGCACTCGTCGGCAACGCCGACGCGTACGTCTCCACCTGATCCGCGACCTGGCTGGGGTCACTCACCAGCCCGTAGATCAGAACCACGGCGATGAGCGTCGGAACGATCGACAAGAAGGCGTAGAAGGCCACACCCGCAGCTACGAGCGGCAACCGGTCTTCCTTGGCGGCCGCCCAGGCCTGTTTCAGGATCTTTAACCGGCCTGGCCGGGCCGGTGCACGCTCCGGCTGGTCCACCGTGCCATTGTGGCGGGAATCGTCGCCGCGCTCGGTTGCCATGACGCGCACATACCCAGTGCCACGTGGTCTAGTCGTAGATCAGGGACGTTCGAGCAGCGTGGCGATACCCTGCCCGACACCGATGCACATCGTGGCCAGGGCCCGCCGGACATCGCGCTGGCGCATCTCGAGTGCCGCAGTCAGTGCGATGCGGGCGCCACTCATGCCCAGCGGGTGCCCAAGGGCGATCGCACCGCCGTTCGGATTGACGTGCTCGGCCTCGTCGGCAAGCCCCAGTTCTCGCAAGCAGGCCAGCGACTGCGCGGCGAACGCCTCGTTGAGTTCCACTACGCCGATCTCTTGCTCGTCCGAGGCGTCCAGGCCGAACCGGCCAAGCAGCTTGCGGGTAGCCGGCACCGGGCCGATGCCCATCACCCGCGGCGGCACCCCGGCCGTCGCCACACCGGCGATGCGCGCCAGCGGCGTCGCACCGTACCGTTCGACGGCCGCCTCGCTCATGACGAGCAGGGCAGCGGCACCATCGTTGATCCCTGACGCGTTCCCGGCAGTGACCGTGCCGCCGCTGCGGACGACGGGCCGCAGAGCGCCTAGCCGGTCCAGTGACGTCTCGCGTGGGTGCTCGTCGGTGTCGACCGTCGCCGGCTCTCCCCGCCGTGCCGGCACGGTGATCGGCGCTATCTCGGCAGCAAGGCGTCCCGATGCGATCGCCTTGGCGGCCCGCTCCTGGCTGCGCAACGCGAACGCGTCCTGGTCGGCCCGGTTTATGCCGTAGTCGGCGGCGACGTTCTCAGCGGTCTCGGCCATCGATTCGGTGCCGTAGACCTCCTCCAATGCACCGTTGACGAACCGCCAGCCGAGTGTGGTGTCGTAGATTCGCGCTTGGCCGCGGTCGTAAGCGGCCTCGGCCTTCGGCATGACCAGCGGCGCCCGCGACATGGATTCAACACCACCGGCGATGACCACCTCGGCTTCGCCAGCACGGATCGTCCGGGCGGCGTAGGCCAGTGCATCCATGCCAGAACCGCACAGCCGGTTGACCGTGACGGCAGGCACGGTGTGTGGCAGTCCCGACAGCAGAACCGCCATCCGGGCGACGTTGCGGTTGTCCTCACCAGCCTGGTTGGCACACCCGAGCACGACCTCGTCCACCTCGGCGGCGTCGATGCTGTCGTGCCGGCCGGCGAGGGTACGCAACACATGCGCGGCGAGATCGTCGGGACGCACGGCCGCCAGCACGCCGCCGTACCGGCCGATCGGAGTGCGGACACCGTCGACCAGGAAAGCCTCGCTCATCACCCGATCAGCCTAACTCGCCCACTTCGCACACCGATCCGGCGCCGAGCGAGCCTCCTGGCCGGTTCAGCGCCGTTCTCGCGTGCGAGGTCAGCCGTTCCGGTCGCGAAGCTCGCGGGAGCGGCCTCTGAACTCGGCCACCACCTCGCCGTCGCGGCGAACCGTCACGTCGTAGATGCCGTTGCGGCCGAACCGATGCCGCTCGATCGCCTCGGCGGTCAACACGTCGCCTAGCCGAGCCGGCGCGACGAACACGATGTCGCAGTCCTGCGCGACCGCCGCGTGTCCATACGAGTTGCAGGCGAATGCGAACGCGGAATCGGCGAGCGCGAAAACGAATCCGCCATGGCAGATCCGATGCCCGTTCACCATGTCGTCGCGTACCCGCATCGTCAGCCGTGCATAACCCGGCCGGACGGAGTCGAGCGCCATGCCCATGGCCTGGGAAGCGGCGTCCTGCGCCCACATCGCCGCAGCCGACTGCTCGGCCAGCTCTTGGGCCGAGAGCTCGATCCGGTCAGCCATTGGAGGCCGCTTCGGGCGGTTGCTGGCGAAGGTGATCGGGCACGCGATAGCGCCGCGGGTCCAGCCCGCTCAACGCGTCGATGACGCCGGCCACCCAGTGCCAGCCGAGATCTTCTCCCCACTCGATCGGGCCGCGCGGATAGTTCACGCCGAGTCGCATCGCCTTGTCGACATCAGCTGCACTCGCCACGCCGGCCTCGACCGCGTCCGATCCGAAAGCCGCCAGCATGGCGACCGTGCGGGCCACGACGAGACCGGGCGTGTCCGCCACCACGGTGACGTCGGAGCCGGCGGCTTGCAAGCATCCCGCCGCCAGTTCAACGGCCGCGGGCGGGGCATCAGGGGGCGCCGCAAATGCGATCCGGCCGGCCGTGCCGAAGTCCAGAGCGAGGTCGATGACGATTGTTGTTTCTTCGGTCTCGGCCGTGATCTGGGCCGCCGTCCGGCCGTCTGTCAGCTGCATGACGACGTCCGGTGCCGGCCGGATTCTTATCGGCCCGAGATCTCGTGTGCGGCGAACCCTGACGTTCGACCGTGCCAGCCGTTCGAGCAGCGGCTCGAGCGGCCCGCCACCACCGTTGGCCGTAACGATCTCCGGCGCCGGACACGGCCCCGCCGTGGCCGGTGGGGGTTTGCTGGTGCCTTCGTAGAAACCGCCGCCTGACTTCTGGCCGAGGCGGCCCTCGGCCACCATCTCGTCCTGGAGCGCTGACGGCTCGAACCGCGGATCACGGTTGAACGCTTCCCACACGCTCCGGGTAACGGCCGCGTTGACGTCCTGCCCGATCAAGTCGGTGAGCTCACACGGACCCATCCGGAAACCGCCGGCCTCGCGCATGACGGCGTCGAGCGTAGGCGGGTCGATCAGGCCATCGGACAGTAGGTGGAACGCCTCGGCGTAATAGGGGCGAGCGACGCGGTTGACGATGAAGCCGGGCGTCGACGTGCACTGCACCGGATGCTTACCCCACGCCGCAGCCGTGTCGGATAGCACGTCGGCGACGGCCTGGCTCGTCGCTGCGCCGCGCACCACCTCGACTAGTGGAAGGAGCGGTGCGGGATTGAAGAAGTGCAGGCCGGCCACCCGCTCCGGATGCTCTATGTCGG
>DATHUM010000138.1:0-12336 GCA_035462225.1 Jiangellaceae bacterium
CGAGGCTCATTATGGGGCTGGAGCACATCTCGAGTTCCCGGCAGGCGGCCGTCCCGAGTTCCCGGCAGACGCCCGCCCCGAGGTCCCGGCAGACGCCCGTCCCAAGTTCGCGACAGGACCCCGCCCCGCGTTCCCGGCAGCCGCCCGCCCAGTTCCCGACGGACGCCCTTCCCGACGCTTTGCAATGCACACCTATGGGAAGCGCTCCAGTGGAGAACGTTCACGCAGGGGTAGGCGACCGCTCACCTCGGGTGCTTCCCATAGGTGTGCATTGCAAAGGCGGCCCGGGTCGTTCGGGGGCGCCGCCGGAGCACGCACCGGCTGGTCTTTCGCGACGCGAATTTTCGCGGCACCGGGCACGTCCCTCTGGGGAGCGAACAGAAAATGCCTTGGCGCGGCCTCACGGCAACAACTAAGATGCTGCGGCCTTCACGACCGGACCGGGCTGCCAGGCACGGGCCGTCGGATCAGTCACCACATGTCCGCCGAGCCCGAGGAGTCCTCCACATGCCGCCGCCCGACCCGGCCCTCAGCGCCGAACGCGAATACCTTCGGCAAGCCCGCGATGACCTGCGGCGGATGCGCGAACACACCATGTCGCTCACCGCGCAAGCCGGCGACGCGGTGTCCCAGGCGTATCTCGAACTGGCTCTGTACCGGCGCGCGAAGGCGCTCGAAGACGATCCGGACGTCCCGCTTTTCTTCGGCCGGATAGACCGGCCGGACGAACGGTTCTATATCGGACGCAGGCATGTGATGGACGAGTCCGGCGACCCCGTAGTGATCGACTGGCGGGCGGACGTGTCGCGAGCCTTCTACCGGGCTACCCGCCGCGATCCCCAGGGGCTGGTACTCCGGCGGCGCTACGGATTCGACCGCGGCGAGCTGACTTCGTACGAGGACGAGCACCTGTCCGACCCGGACGAGCAAGACGTGGCCAGCCGGATTCTCGTCGATGAGATCGAGCGCCCGCGGGTCGGTCCGATGCGCGACATCGTGGCCACGATCCAGCCCGAGCAGGACGAGGTCGTCCGCGCCGGGCTGGACCGTACTGTGTGTGTGCAGGGTGCACCCGGCACCGGAAAGACCGCCGTCGGCCTGCACCGGGCCGCGTACCTGCTGCATGCCTTCCGTGAGCGGCTGGCTCGCGCCGGTGTGCTTGTCGTAGGCCCCAACGACGCGTTTCTGCACTACATCGCTCAGGTGCTGCCCACCCTGGGGGAGGTGGACGTCCAGCAGGTGACGGTGGCCGAGCTGGTGGAGGCCGTGCCCGTCCGCACGCTCGACCCTCCCGACGTCGCCATGCTCAAGGGCGATGCCCGGATGGCCGAGGTGATCAGGCGCGCGATCTGGTCTCACGTCAAGCCGCCGGCCGAGGCGATCGTGATCCCACGCGGCAGCCGTCGTTGGCGGATCCCGGCGCACCGGCTCGCGGCCGCCGTCGATGCCCTCCGGACCCGGGGAGACGCCTACGCGACCGGTCGAGCCCTGCTGCCGCAGCGGATCGCTCACCTGGTGCTGACCCGGCTGGAAGCAGGCGGTGAGATCACCGACGACCGAGTCCAGAACGCGATCGCGCGATCTCGGCCCGTGCGCGACTTCGTCGACGACGTCTGGCCGGCTGTCGACCCGGTCCGGATCGTCATGCGCCTGCTGAGCGACCCGGAATTGCTGGCCAGCGCCGCGGGCGGGCTGCTCGATCCGCACGAGCAGCAACTCGTCAGGTGGGATCGGCCGGCCCGCGGCCCCAAGTCCGCCCCCTGGTCGCACGCCGATGCGGTCCTGATCGACGAGGCTCGCAGCGTCCTGGAGCGAACCCCGAGCTACGGCCACGTGGTGCTCGACGAGGCGCAGGACCTCTCCCCGATGGAACTGCGCGCGGTCGGCCGGCGAGCGGCGCTCGGCTCGGTCACCGTGCTCGGCGATATCGCGCAGGGGACGACGCCGTGGGCCACGCCATCGTGGGACGTAGCCTTACGCCACCTCAGTCAGGAGGGCGCCCACGTGGAGGTGCTGCGGCGTGGCTATCGGGTGCCGGCCGCGGTCGTGGAGTTCGCCGGCGGTCTGCTGCCGGTGATCGCGCCCGGCCTGGAGCCGCCGGAACCGGTCCGGACGAACCCAGGGTTGCTGGACGTGATCCCGATGGAAGATTTCGCGGGCCTGCCGGCTGTGGTACGAAGTGCGCTCGACCGGCCGGGGTCGGTGGGTGTCATCTCGGCCGACGATCAGGTCGCTGAGGTCGCCGGCCGGCTCGCCGGCCTGGACTTCGCGCACATTGCCGACGAAGTCGACGGCCGGCTCACACTCGTACCGGCGTCCTTGGCAAAGGGCTTGGAGTTCGACCACGTCGTCGTCCTCGAACCGGCCCGGATCGTCGCCGCCGAGACCCGCGGGTTGCGTCGGCTGTACGTCGTCCTCACCAGGGCGGTTTCGTCGCTCACGGTCGTGCACTCCGAGCCGATGCCGGAGCCCCTGGCTCTGAGGAACGTCGATCGTCAGCAGGGTTCGTGAAGGCGGTCGTCACCGGACCTCAGTGGCGGCGCGCCGCTCCGACCATGCGCGGTCGCACAATCACCGCCAGCAGGAAGGCGACGGCGCCCGCCGCAACAGTCACCGCGAACGCCGGCCGGTAGCCGCCCAGGTCGGCCAGAGCGCCCGCCAGCGCCGATCCGAGGGCGTACCCGACGCCGGTAGCGCCGGCCAGCAGCGTCGCCGCTGTTCCGACCCGGTTCGGCGGGACGATGCGCTCCGCGAGCGTGAAGACGGTGATCATGTACGGCGCCACCGCGAAACCAAGAGCGATCACTACCGGAACCAGGGCGCTGATCGTCCCCACCGCGAGCAGCGGCGCCGAGAGGAGGAACAACGCCCCCGCGAAGGTGACCAATCGCCGCTCGTATCCGAACCGCTCGGGCAAGCCGGCAACCGACAGCCCGGCGATGACGCTGCCGACTCCCAACAGGGCGTGGACGAGCCCGGCAACGCCCGCCTTGCCCTCCAAGGTCGCCAGTGCCGTCGTACCGGTCTGGGTGGCACCGAAGATCACACCGATCAGGAGTTGGGCAGCCGCCAAGATGACCAAGCCGGCAGTGATCAGCCGGCGGCGCAGTGCCGCACTCTCCGCGACGTGATGCCGGGCGATTCGGGCCGTCGGGTGCAGCGCGAACCAACAGCCGAACACCGCCAGCAGCCCAGCCGCGACCAGCAGCGCGGCGCCCGGGTCGATCAGGACGGCGATCACTCCGACCAGTGCCGGACCGAGCACGAACGACGCCTCGTCCGCGGCTCCCTCGTACGAGAATGCAGCATCGATCAGGCGCGGCTGCGCGGCACCGGCCTTTCTGGCCATCGGCCGCCAGCGCACTCGGGCAAGCGGGCCGACCTGCGGAATCGCGAGCCCGACAACGGCAGCGACGGCGACGACGTGCGGCAATGATGCGCCGGCAGTAACGAGTCCGACCAGACCCGCGAGGGCGGTAGAAGCGACGAGTGACTGGGTGAGGACCACCGGACGCTGGCCGACCCGGTCGGCTATCGCTCCGGCAACGGGTGCGCCGATCGCGTTCGCCGCGGCAAGCGTACCGGCGGTAAGCCCACCTGCCGTGTAGCGGCCAGTGGCCGTCGAGACGAGCAGCAAGGCGCCGAGCTGGCTCATCGCTATTGGCAGGCGACCGAGGAAGGCCACTATGACGTAGCCGGGACCGGCGAGGTTCAGCAGCCGCCGGTAGGTGACGAGGGGGGACAACAGGACTCCAGGTAGGACGGCCTGCGCGTCTCCCCGCCCAACAGACGCGCTCCTTGAGCCCTGTGCAGCGTCTACTCTACCACGTTGATCACGGCCGATTCGTGGCTGTCGACGGCCGCATACTCCGAAACGACCGTGATCAACGCCGCCTGGGAGGCGGGAATCGCACGCGGAGAGGTCAAGATGGGAGCGTGGACGACTTGCTCGAGCGCTGGCGCGGTGTGGTCGGCCGTGACGCCGACGAGTTGGGACGTGACTTGCTGCACCGCTGGAGCGAGCCGCACCGCGAGTACCACACGACAGCCCACCTGCAGTCTGTTCTCGATGCCGTCGACATCCTCGAGCACCATGCGACCGACCCGGATGCCGTGCGCCTCGCGGCGTGGTTCCACGACGCCGTCTACGCCGGCCGGCCCGGCGAAGACGAGGCGGCCAGCGCCGGCCTGGCCGCCGAGACGCTACCGGGCGCCGGTGTCGGCGACGAGCGGGTCCGCGAGGTCGTACGCCTCGTCGAGCTCACGGCGACACACGACACGAATCCCGGTGACGCCAACGGCGCCGTTCTCTGCGACGCCGACCTGGCGGTGCTAGGCGGTGAACCGCAGGAGTATGCCGCCTATGCCGCAGCCGTTCGAGCCGAGTACCCCGTGACCGACCACGAGTACCGTCGCGGGCGGTCGGCGGTGTTGCGTCGCCTGCTCGCCCTCGATCCCTTGTACCGAACGCCGACGGGCGCGAGCCGCTGGGCGGCCGCCGCCCACCGCAACCTCAAGGCTGAGCTGGACCTGCTTTCCGTCTCCTGAGTCCGGAGTCGTGGAGCCGGCGCACCAGCTCCCGGCTGCTGACCGCCTCCGCCCCGGCCGCGATGACCCGGCCGTACATGTGCTCAGGGACGTCGTAGTGGTCGCGCTCGAAGCCCCGGCGCGGCAATCCGACGCGAGCGGCGAAGGCGTGCAGTTCGTCCAGCGACTCGTCCGACACCAAGTGCGACCACAATCGACCATGCCCCGGCCAGGTCGGCGGGTCGACCAGGATCATCGCGCCGCCGCGCCCACCGCGTCGTCGACCAGTGTCCGCCACGACCGCACCATCGCGGCGTCGACGTACGCCTTCCACGAACCGGCCGGCCGAACCCGTGAGCCCACGTGGAACTTGCGAACTCCGGCTCTGGCCAGCCACGGCACGTGGTCGGGTTTCAGCCCACCCCCGGCCATTATCAACTCGGCCACCTGCGGATCGTCGGAGGCGCGGCGGCACAGCTCGTCCAGCCCGGCCGCGACGCCACGGGCCGAACCTGCGGTCAGCACGGTGTCCATGCCGCGGAAGGTACGCACGGCCGCCCACGCCCGATCGTGATCGAGGGCGTGATCTATGGCGCGGTGGTGGGTCCACGGCAGGCCGCTGAACTCCTCGGCCAGCACCATGGTGACTTCGAGGTCTATCTCTGCCGACGGACCCAGGAATCCGAGCACGAAACCATCCGCACCGGCCGCAGCCAGCTGGTTGGCCGCGCCCTTGAGCCGGGAGAGCTCCGATCCGCTCGTCGAGAATCCGTCGTTGGCCCGCAGCATCACCCGGATGGGGATATCGCATTCGTCGCGCACGTCGCGCAGGGTCCGGACGTCCGGCGTCAGTCCGTCGGACTCCATGTCGGCGACCAGTTCGATGCGGTCCGCCCCGCCTTCCTGGGCTCCGGCCGCGTCGCCCGGGCCGAGCGCGATGACTTCCAGCAGCGCTGCCACCCAGGCCTCCCTTCGAACGGTCTCCGCCACGGGTGGACATAGTGTGCCAGGCCGGCTGGGCGCAACGTCCCGGCCCTGGCACCATCGAAGAGTGACCGACGACGTACTGCTTGGCGCCCGCGCTCTGGTGCTCAGAGACCTCAGCGCGCAGGGCTTCGACTCCGCCGCTGCAGTCGACGTCCTCGATGACGTGGTCGCCGAACGCCGCTGGTGGGTCGAGCAGTGGCCGGACGGTGCCGACTTCGTCGCCGGGCAGATCGCGCAAGACGTCCAGGATCGGCTCCTGGACGCGCAACTGGGCCGTTGGCCGCGGTGCACAGCGTGCGACAACACGTCGATCCACGAGCTGCGAATCACTCCTGAGCTGGGCCACGATCCCCAGTGGGTGTGCGAGGAGTCCGGAATCGCGGTCTCCCCGTTGGGAGCGTTGCGCGCGTCGATGCCGGGCTAGGGTGCGCCGCAAGGTCAGGCGGGTGTGGCACGACCGGCGGCTGGGCGTGGCACGACAGGCGGCGGCGATCCCACCTCCCGAGTGAAACCGCTCCTTCCTGATCAAAGCGTCGCTGATCATGAGATTTTGGGTGTCTGGCCGACCGATTGATCAGGGAGGAACGATTTCACTCGGATGATCATTTTCGTAGAAGGGGCGGCGCGCCACATTGGGAACGTCCAGTGAGCGTCGAGGCAATCTCGATCAGGCAGAAACGGCAAGGGCGGCGCACCCCGGGGGGTGCGCCGCCCTTCATATCCCAACGGGCGGGGCTGGACTCAGAAGTCCATGCCGCCCATGTCGCCGCCTGCACCGGCCGGAGCCTTCTCCTTCTCCGGCTTGTCGGCAATGACGGCCTCAGTGGTGAGGAACAGCGCGGCGATCGACGCGGCGTTCTGCAACGCCGAGCGGGTCACCTTGGCCGGGTCGATGACGCCCGCGGCCATCAGGTCCTCGTACTCACCTGTCGCAGCGTTCAGACCGTGGCTCTCGGGGAGCCCGCGGACCTTCTCGACCACGACGCCGCCCTCGAGACCGGCGTTGATCGCGATCTGCTTGAGGGGGGCCTCGACGGCCAGCTTGACGATGTTGGCGCCAGTGGCCTCGTCGCCGTCGAGCTCGAGCTTCTCGAACGCCTTCGCAGCTGCCTGCAGCAGGGCGACGCCACCTCCGGCGACAATGCCCTCCTCGACGGCCGCCTTGGCGTTGCGAACGGCGTCCTCGATGCGGTGCTTGCGCTCCTTCAGCTCGACCTCGGTTGCCGCGCCGGCCTTGATGACGGCCACGCCGCCGGCCAGTTTGGCAAGCCGCTCCTGCAGCTTCTCGCGGTCGTAGTCGCTGTCGGAGTTCTCGATCTCGGTACGGATCTGGTTGACCCGGCCCGCGATCTGGTCGGCGTCGCCGGCACCCTCGACGATCGTCGTCTCGTCCTTGGTGACGACCACCTTGCGGGCCTGGCCGAGCAGGTCGACGGTCGCGTTCTCCAGCTTGAGGCCGACGGTCTCGCTGATGACCTGACCACCGGTGAGGATCGCGATGTCCTGCAGCATGGCCTTGCGGCGGTCACCGAAGCCCGGCGCCTTGACGGCCACCGACTTGAAGGTGCCCTTCAGCTTGTTGACCACCAGAGTGGCGAGGGCCTCGCCCTCGACGTCCTCGGAAATGATCAGCAGCGGCTTACCGGCCTGCATGACCTTCTCCAGCAGCGGGAGCAGGTCCTTGACAGTGGAGATCTTCGACTCGACCAGCAGGACGTACGGGTCCTCCAGGACGGTCTCCTGGCGCTCGGGGTCGGTCACGAAGTAACCGGAGATGTATCCCTTGTCGAAGCGCATACCCTCGGTGAGCTCGAGTTCGAGGCCGAACGTCTGCGACTCCTCGACGGTGATGACACCTTCCTTGCCGACCTTGTCCATCGCCTCGGCGATCAGATCACCGATCTGGGCGTCGCCGGCGGAGATCGACGCGGTCGCGGCGATCTGCTCCTTGGTCTCGACCTCCTTGGCCGAGCCGAGCAGCTGCTCGGACACCGCCTCGACGGCCTGCTCGATGCAGCGCTTGAGCGACATCGGGCTTGCGCCGGCGGCCACGTTGCGCAGGCCCTCCTTGACGAGCGCCTGGGCGAGTACGGTCGCCGTGGTGGTGCCGTCGCCCGCGACGTCGTCGGTCTTCTTCGCGACCTCCTTGACGAGCTCGGCCCCGATCTTCTCCCACGGGTCCTCGAGCTCAATCTCCTTCGCGATCGAGACGCCGTCATTCGTGATGGTCGGGGCGCCCCACTTCTTCTCGAGGACGACGTTACGGCCCTTCGGGCCGAGGGTGACCCTGACAGCGTCGGCAAGCTGGTTCATGCCGCGCTCGAGGCCACGCCGCGCCTCCTCATCGAAGGCAATGATCTTGGGCATAGGTTTCCTGGTCCTCCCGGGTAGCGGGTGGATGTTCCGGCTCGACGCCCGCGACGGACGGTCACGACCCAACGGCTCACGTCACCGCTGTACCGAGACCTCGCCGAACCGGTTTCCTTATCACTCTCACTATGAGAGTGCTAACACGTGTTTAGCACTCTCGCCCGGCGAGTGCAAGCCCGAAGGGCTACATCGGCCGTAGGTGAACGCGCGCCGTGCAACCCACGCTGGTCCGCGCTCCGTGTTCGACCAGCCAGCCACGGACGGCGGCCAGACGACGATCTATTGCGGGTCGAGCGTCGAACCCGCACCTGAGGACACCGATGCGGTGGGCGGTGAGCGCGCCGTCCCCCGAGGCCGCCGGACGCCGACCCGGGGCTGCCGGACGCCGACTCGGCGGCTGCCGGACGCCGACCCGGCGGCTGCCGACGCCGACCCCTGGCGACTAGGCTGGCCTGCCATGACGGCAGGCATCGAGGGCGGCGAGGCGGCGGACGCACCCGTCAGACTCTCCGGACGCTCGGTGGCGTGGAGGTTGATCGTCGTCGTGGTCTGCCTGGGTGTCCTCACCTTCGCGCAGCTCACGGACACCGACGACTTCTTTCCGCTGAGCCGGCTGTCGCAGTACGCCTTGGCGCCCGGGCGTGACGGCGTCGTCAAATCGACGTACATCCTGGCCGACAACACCGCCGGCGAGCAGGTGCGAGTCCCGCTCAGCGCGACCGGCGTCGGAATCGGGCGAGCCGAGGTCGAGGGCCAGCTGGGTCGGATCATCGACGATCCCTCCCTGCTGCAGGCGATAGCGAATGCCTGGGCGCAGTTGTATCCGGACCAGCCGCAGTACGAGCGCCTCTATCTCAAGCGCGATGTCTACCCGCTTGTCGACGGCAAGCCGGCAGATGACCGCGAGACCATCGAGCTCGCGGTCTGGGAGGTCGAGTGATGCGCCGGGTCGTCGACTGGTGGATCACCCCGATCCCACTGGCCCGCATCGCGTTTCTGCGGCTGGCCGTCTACCTGTTCCTCATATTCGACGTCATGCGTCTCAGCAATGACGTCATCCCGCACGGCTATGCTCCCGAACTGTACGACCCCACCTTCCTGGCCCGCTTCTTCCAGCTGCCCGCACCAACACCTGAAGCCGGTCATGTCCTGCGAGCGATCATCATCGTCGGCGCGATCGTGGTCGGTTCGGGACGCCTGCCCCGCCTAGGTGGCTGGACGGTCGCGGCGGCGTTCCAGATCTGGTTGCTGTACAGCGTCGGATTCGGGTACGTCTATCACGACCACATGGCCCTGGCGATCGCCTGCTGGGTACTGCCGACCGTCGGCCACGCCGGTTTCACGGACCAGCGCCGGAGTGAGGGAGCCGGGTGGGCGGTCCGGTGCATCCAGGTTGCGGTCGTGCTGACCTACGTCGGCTCGGCGTTCATGAAGTGGATCCGGTCCGGCTCGCCGATCACCTGGGCGAACAGTTCGGTGTTCACCTGGGCGATCATGCGACGGGGAACTGATCTGGCTCGCTGGACGCTGGAGCAGCCGGCCGTGCTTCGCGTGGCCCAGTGGATCCTCATCCTCGCCGAGTTCGCCTCGCCGGTCGTGCTCTTCCTCAAGGGCCGCCTGCTCGCGATGTCAATCTTGTTCTTCCTCAGCTTCCACTTGATGACCTTCCTGGCCCTAGGCATCCACTTTCTGCCCACGGCCATCTGCTGGCTGGCTTTCATGCCGCTGGAGCGGCTGGTGCCCTGGGCCGAGCGACGCGGCGCGGCACGGCTATGGCGCGAGGGACGGCAGCCGGCGGATCCCGAACCGATCGCGTAACGCCCGGCGCGCCGCGTGCAGGCCGCACATGCCGTGGACGGCCGGCCCGGGCGGCGTCGCCGACGAGCACAGGTACACACCCGCCAGCGGTGTCTTGTACGGATTCCACCGCGGAACGGGACGAGCCAGCATCTGCCAGATCGTGACCGCGCCGGCCGCGATGTCACCGCCGATGTAGTTGGCGTTGTGCCGATCCATCTCCGCCGCCGGAATGACCTGCCGAGCCACCACAACGTCGCCAAAGCCGGGCGCGAATCGCTCGATCTGCGCCTGGACGGTGTCGCCCACATCAACGGTCGAACCGGCCGGTACGTGGGCGTACGTCCAGAACGGACGGACACCGTTCACCACCCGGTCCGGATCCAGGACCGCCGGGTCCGAGGCGAGGATCATCGGGCGCTCGGCGTGGCGCCCGCTGAAGACCGCGGCTTCGGCCGCCGCCATCTCGGCCCGGGTGCCACCGACGTGTATCGTCCCTGCCTGCCGCACCTCGGGATGTGCCCATGGCATCGCGTCGGATAGAGCGAAGTCGACCTTGGCGACGGCGTTGCCGTGGCGGTAGCGCGAGACCGCTCGGGCATAACTCACCGGCATCCGATCACCGGCGATGCGGACAAGCGCCGCCGGCGTGGTGTCGAACAGGTACGCCGCCGCCTGAGGCAACTCGCGCAGATCGGTTACCTCGGCACCGGTCATGACAGTGCCGCCGTGGGCCTTGAGGTCGGACACCAGGGCATCAGTGATCGCCTGACTCCCACCGGCTGGAAGCGGCCAGCCGGGTGCGTGAGCAAGTGCGGCTAGCACAAGCGATGCCGCACCGGCTGCGAGGCTCGGCAGCGGAGTGATCGCGTGCGCCGCCACCCCGGTCAGCAGAGCCGGCGCGATGTCTGCTCGCCACCGCAGGTTCCACAACGAAGTTCCCTGGTCCAAGGTGGCCAACAGCACCCGTACGGCCGTAACCGGGTCGCGCGGCACCCGGCGGCGGTCGAATGTCCCGAACTCGACGACCCCGCCGGCGTGCTCGGAAAGCGGCTGCATCAGACGCCGCCAGGTCGCCCCGTCCGCGCCGAGGCCCTCGACCGTCCGGTCCAGGTCGCGGTATGCGATTCCGGCCCGGCCTCCGTCCAGCGGTTGGGCGTACGACACGTCCGGGTACCGCAGCTCGACACCGCGAGCCGCCAGATCGAACTCCCGGAAGAACGGAGACGAGGCGGCCATCGGGTGAACGGCGGAGCAGATGTCATGCCGCACACCTGGGGCCAGGCCCAGTTCGAGAGTGCGGGCACCACCCCCGATGGTGTCCTGCGCCTCGAACACCTCGACCTGCAGGCCTGCTCGAGCCATGATCACTGCAGCGGCCAGCCCGTTGGGGCCCGAACCGACGACGACAACGTCCGTCACGCCCGCCAGCCTACGAGCCCGGCAAAGCGGAACGGCCCGGTCCTAGGAAGAACCGGGCCGTAATCGGTGCTGATCTTCAGACGATCCGCACTTGCTCTGCCTGCGGGCCCTTGGGGCCCTCGCCCACCTCGAACTCCACCCGCTGACCGTCCTCAAGACTGCGGTAGCCATCCATCTGAATAGCGGTGTAGTGAACGAAGAGGTCGTTCCCGCCGTCTACAGCGATGAAGCCGTAGCCCTTCTCGGAGTTGAACCACTTCACCGTGCCCTGAGCCATTCCCTCTCCCTGTGCAGGGGCGTCGTCGAGCCCCACCGGTGTCTGGGGCCCGGGTCGTGCCCGCTCCACCCACCCCATGCCCCGTGGTCGGGAGGTCTTGCGTGCCTGGTTCCGCGCGGTCGCGTCACCCCGACCGGGGATGACCTTACACGCTGATCCAGTACCCTCAACAGATGCGCCGGAGCGTCCGTAACGTCCGTCCGCGCGGGCGCGGACCGATCGGTAAAACCGTTGGAATCCTCGGCGAATTGTTGTTGACCGCGGGTGTCCTGATCTTGCTTTACGCGGCCTACGTACTGTGGGGCACCGGCATCCAGACCGAGCGGGCGCAGGACGAGATGCGCGAACGGATCGAGGCCGCCTGGGAGCCGCCTGCGCGGGAGTCGACCGAGGCTTCGCCGGACGAGGCCACGGCCGAAGCCGACTCACGTCTCGCAGTAAACGAGGTCTTCGGGATCATCCGGGTACCCCGGCTCGGCAGTGACTGGGAGTGGATCGTGGTCGACGACGTCGATCTGGAAAGTCTGACCCGCGGGCCGGGTCACTACCCGCACTCGGCCCTGCCCGGTGAACTCGGCAACCTCGCGATCGCCGGCCACCGCTCAGGACACGGCGCGCCGTTCCACAACCTCGATCGACTCCAGGTGGGAGACACCATCGAGATCGAGCGGGCCGACGGTGTGTGGACGTACAGCGTCGACCAGGCACCCACCGTTATCGACCCCTCGGACGTTTGGGTTGTCGACCCTGTGCCCGGCGCCGCCGCGGAGGCCGAACCGTCCGAGCGCCGGATCACCCTGACGACGTGCCACCCGAGGTACGGCTCGAGTCAACGGTTGTTCGTCAGCGGCGTGCTCACCAGCGGGGAGGAGATCTGATGTACGCGTGGGTATGGCGGCATCTCCCCGGCCCGTGGCCGGTTCGGGTTCTGATCGCGCTCGTGCTGGCCGCGGCGA
>DATHUM010000139.1:0-21313 GCA_035462225.1 Jiangellaceae bacterium
GCAGCGCCGGCAGCAGTGTCAGCGAGGCCAACATCGTCACCAGGACCGTCAGCGCGACAGCGAGCGCCACGCCCTGAAGCGAGCCCAACCCGAGCGCGAACAAGCCGAGCAGCGCAATGATCACCGTGGTACCGGCGAAGATGACCGACCGGCCGGCGGTGTCCAGCGCCCGGCGCGCCGCCTGCTGGCGGTCCGACCCGGCGAGCAGCTCACCCCGGTAGCGGGCGAAGACCAACAGCGCGTAATCGATGCCCACTCCGATGCCGACCAGCATCATCAGCGGCGGCGTGTAGGTCGCGATGGTCACCACGTTCGACAGCAGCGCGATCACGCCGATCGTGCTTCCGACCGCGAAGACAGCGGTGATCAACGGCAGACTTGCGGCCAGGAACGAACCGAACATGAAGACCAGGATCACCAGTGCAGCCAGCATGCCGGCGCCCTCGGCGGCACCGCCTTCGGATTCCTCTGCACCGCGGACAGGGTCACCCCCAAGCTCGACTTGCAGGCCGTCGCCACCGGCGTCCTGCGCCGTCGCGATGATCTCCTGGACGACCTCCCGAGGCACGTCGGTGCCGCTCGCGGCAAGGGTGAGCGTCGCGTAGCCGATGGTGCCGTCTTGCGATACCGCACCTTCGGAGTCGAACGGCCCCGTAACGGCGACCACATGCTGGCGAGCGCTCAACTCCTCCAGCAGGGCGTCGATGCGAGTCTCGATCGTGCGCAACCCGTTCTCGTCACGGAACACGATGTGGATCGAATCGCCGGCCCGAGCCGGAGCGTGTTCGCTGACCAGATCGGCGAGCTCCTGGGACTCGGTGCCTGGCAGCGTGTGCTCGTCGCGGTAGTCGTCACCGACCGCCTGCGCGGCGAACGTCACACCCACGAGCACGGCCATCCAGAGCACGATCGCCAGCCAGCGGTGACGCTGAGACCAGCCGGCCAGCCGCTCTAACGTTGTTGCCACGATCGTGAACCTCCTGGGATGCAAGACACATGAACAGTCCTGTCCAGGATCGGTGGCCGGCCTGGCGCTTGGCGTCAGGCTGCGGTCGACACTTGGAGTACCACACCGGTTGCGGGTAGCCGGATCATCAGTACCTCAGAAGTTGACGGCGGGTCAGCTCATCCAGCCCGGAGTGATCAGGCCGGCTTCATAGGCGAGGACGACAAGCTGCGCTCGATCGCGCACGCCGAGTTTGGTCATGATGCGGCTGACGTGGGTCTTCGCCGTTGCCGGGCTCAGCACCAACCGGGCAGCGATCTCGTCGTTGGACAACCCGTTGCCGACGAGCAGCAGCACCTCATGCTCGCGTTCGGTGAGAGA
The DNA here is from genome assembly GCA_035462225.1 of Jiangellaceae bacterium. Classification (GTDB taxonomy): domain Bacteria; phylum Actinomycetota; class Actinomycetes; order Jiangellales; family Jiangellaceae; genus JASLBX01. Next base: position 1,328 of record DATHUM010000139.1, read on the forward strand.
TCGGAGTTCAGCCGCCGGCCGGGGCTTGTTGAGCCTGCCGGCGATCTCGGCGATGAGCCGACGTGTGACCGACGGCGCGATCAGCGCGTCGCCACGAGCCACAACCCGCACCGCGTGAATCAGCTCCATCGGCTCGGTGTCCTTGACCAGGAATCCGCTGGCTCCTGCCCGGAGAGCGCCGTAGACGTACTCGTCGAGGTCGAAGGTGGTCAAGATGACCACCCGGGTGTGGGCCAGGCGCTCGTCGGCGACGACCCGCCGGGTGGCCTCCAGCCCGTCCATCTCGGGCATCCGGATGTCCATCAGCACGACGTCCGGCGCCAGTTCCGTAACCAGCCGGATCGCCTCGGCACCATCGGCTGCCTCGCCGACCACCTCGATGTCATCCTCCCCGTCGAGGATCGCCCGGAAGCCGGCCCGGACGAGTCGCTGGTCGTCGGCGAGCACGACGCGTATCACCGGACGCCTCCGTACGGAAGGCGGGCGCTGACTCGAAGGCCGCCTTCGGGCCGGTCACCCACCGTGAGCGACCCGCCGACCGCGGTGGCCCGTTCACGCATGCCCAGAATGCCGGTGCCGTCCGCTACCGGCCCCCCGCGCCCGTCATCCTCGACGACAACCGTGACCGCATCCGGCTCGTAGCTGATCCGGACCACCACGGTGCTGGCACCGGCGTGCCGGGCCACGTTGGTCAGCGATTCCTGGACGATCCGGTACGCGGCCTGGTCGATCGTCGACGGCAGGGTCGGCGCCTCACCCTCGGACATCACCTGGACGGCCAGCCCGGCATCCCGGGCCCGCGAGGTCAGTTCGGTCAACCTGGCCAGGCTCGGCGCCGGTGCCGTTGGGGCCTGCTCGTCGATCTGCCGGAGCATCCCGAGGGTCTTACGCAACTCCTGCAGCGCGCCCTTGCTGGCCTCCTTGATCGATGCCAGGGCGTGCGCTGCCTGGTCCGGATCGCGATCCAGGCCGTGCAGAGCGGCTCCCGCCTGCACGTTGATCAATGCGAGGTTGTGCCCGAGCGCGTCGTGCAGGTCCCTGGCGATCCGCAGCCGCTCAGCATCACGGGCTCGTTGCTGCGCCTCGTGCAGGTACGCGCGCCGGCTGCGCGCCACCCCGCCGAGCGCCACCGCGGCCACCAGCCAGCTCAGCAGAAGGAACAGTCCCGCATCACCAAGCGGTGACGACGCTGAACCGAACTCGCCGTAGGCCGAACCGATGACTGCCAGCAGGCCGATCACCACCGCCACGACCTGCTGCCCTTCGGCCGCCAGCGTGTACAACGCGATGATCAAGGTGATGAGAAGGGCACCGTCCGGATTGATCAACGGGTAGTACAAGGCGTTCGCCACCAACACGATCACCGCTACCGGCACGGGATACCGGCGCCGGAAAGCCAGTGCGGCCGACGCCACGACTATCAGCGCCCAACCCGACGCCGGCACACTTTGAACCCCGACCGGGACCGTCCACTCGATCACGGTGGTCAGCACGACGAACACACCCACTGCCACCGCCAGCACGGCATCGCCGGTGGAGCCTGGCAACCAGGACGTACGACTGCCGGATTCGATCCCCATAGCCGGTCAGGGGCGCGGTGTCCGTGGTGAGGACGCCGTTACCCATCCCCCTTTCATTCCGGGCGGCAATCGTCTGGTAGAAGTTGAGCGCGCGCACCAGGGTTCCACTACGTGGCCGGTCTTCTCTCCAAGCCTCCCACGGTCGCTGTTGATGGGGTGGTAGCGGCCGCTCGTCGCTCAGCTCAGGTCTTGGTTCTCTTAGCCGGCAGTGATCGGGCATAGGCCGCACCGCGCGCGACCCACTCCTCGAGCTGGCCGGCAGCCTCCGCGACCGAGGTGTCGACGCGCAACCAGCCCCGCATCTCGCGTCCGCGCATGACCATCGGGGCCACCCATTCATCAGCGGTCAGCGACTCGGTTTCCGCTGGGTCTACCCGGACCAGCAAGCCGCCCTGCCCGCTGGCGGCGACCGCCATGTTGCCATTGATCAAGAAAGCCAAGCCGCCGAACATCCGCTGCTCACTGATGCCGGATTCACCGCCAAGCAGTTCGCGGATGTGGTCGGCCAACTCCCGGTCGTAACCCATGTCCAGGATTGTCCGGCACGATACCGACAAAGTCAGGACCTTCGTACCTGCCGGTGCCCCGCAACCCCACCGTTCCCTTGACTTGGAGGTGATACGCGTGTTCACGACCGAAGCGAAACCCGCTGCCGTCGACCTCTACTGGCTGCCGCTCGGCGCCGGAGACAACACCCATTGCGTGCGAACCAACGGCCGCATCTACGAAACGCTCAGCGCGTGGTACCGGCGTCGTGAGCGGAACGATCTTTACCATGCCGCGCTCGAGATCCGCCTTGCCGCTGACAAGTACACCATCGAGATGACGCCTTCGTGGGGGTCGAGCCAGCCCGACCGAGGTGTCGTCTGCGAGGGCCCGGTGGGCATGCGGTGGCTCGGCCGCTCGCGGCTGTTCCGGTATGAGGTCCGCTGTTGGCTCAACGGTTCCATACCCGACGTGTCCGAGGCGGTCGACAGCCCGCAGCGCCTCAGCAGCGAACTGACGATGGCACAGCGGATCCTCCTCCTGGCTCCCACCTTTCCCACTGCTACCTGGGGTCGCGATGAACTCCGGGCCGGTGAGATGTGGAACTCGAACTCACTGGTCGCATGGCTTCTCGCGCGCAGCGGCCATGACGTGGCCAGCCTCCGGCCGCCACTCCGAGGCCGGGCGCCCGGCTGGTCGGCAGGACTCGCCGTCGCGGCACGGCAAGCGCTCCCGACGCCGAAAGCGGACGCGTTGACCACACCGGGGCGCGAGACGTAGTACGTCGAGGGCGCGGCTCGGCGTTCGGCTGTATGGCTGCCACATGCGACGAGCTGCTCGCACCAAGCTTCCACACTGCCGCGAGCCGCTCGCACCAAGCTTCCACAATGCGGCTATAGGGACATCGTGGAAGCTTGGTGCTGGTCCGTGCCGACACCGTGGAAGCCTGGTGCCGCCGCCGCTCAACTCGTTCACTCGGGTCGTCGAGGCTGCACTCGGACCAGCCGGCGGCCTGTCTCCAGAGGACGTTGCCAGTTCGACGCCTCGACCCGAGTCCTCATAGCCAGGGTGAACCGAACAAAGGGATCATCGCCGCAGGAGGGTCAGCCGGGCGACGGGATCATCGGCGCAGGAGGATCGGCCGGGCGATCGATAGCCTCAGCGGGTGGCGTCGTACTCAGACAGGGCCGCCTCCACCGCATCGCCGACGTCGTCGTGATGCTCGAGCACGATGTCGAGCTGAGTGATATCCAGCACTCGCCGTACCTGGCCCTGCGCCCCGCAGAGCCGCAGCGTGTGGCCCAGCACCTGGCCGCGCCGGTACGCCACGATCATCGCACTCAGCGCAGTCGAATCCACGAACGTCGCCTGCGATAGGTCGACGACCACATGGCCACGCTCGATAAGAGCGCACAATCGCCCTTCCAGCGTCGAAGCATTCGACAGATCCACCTCACCCACAGGCCGAGCGATCACGCAACCGCGCAGGTCCTGCGCTTGGATCTGGAGCCGGGCAGTCATCGCTGCCCCCTTTCACGAGGTGTTTCGCCGGAACGGCACCGCCGACGTGCCGACTCTTTCATACCCATCCGCAACGCCCGGACAACGTGATCGCGGGCAACACTCGAACTGCCTGTGACGTTAACCGACCTTGCCTGCGGGTACCCCATCCATCATGGGCGCGAACGTTATTCGGCTGGTCCGTACCGACCACCGCAGGATCACCGACCTTACCGGTCGGCTGGGTCGTCGGTACCGTGCCGGGGAATCTCTGCCCGCTCAGATCAGCACCGAGATCAGGGCACACGCCGTCGCCTCAGGTGAGTGCCTGCTGCCGTTCGCTGAGGACCGCGTGGCCGATCTGGACCCGGCATACGCGGAGACCTTGGACGAATTGACCGCCGCAGCGGCGGAATTGGAGAACGCTTCTGATCCAGTGCCGCAGCCGGTTGTCGAACAGGTGACGTCCGCGGTGCGCCGCCACATCGATGTGGAAGAGGCCACAGTCCTCGACCAGCTTGACAACACCGTCAGCGTCGAGCGGCTGCGGCTGCTCGGCGAGACCTTCAAGCGCGGCCGGGACGCCGCGCTCAAAGCCCGCGGTGAGCGGGCCGGCAAGTACAGCCGGCCCCGGGTGTCCCGCGCGGAACTCTACGAACGGGCCCGCTATCGCGGCATCGCCGGACGCTCGGCAATGTCCAGGAGCGAGCTCCTGTCAGCACTCAAGGAGTCGGAGTGAAGATCTCGCTCGTCTATTCGTCACATCCCGGCCAGACCGCCGGAAACGTGGACGCCGAGAGCGTCCGCGCCCACGTATCGGACTTGGCCGGGGCACTGTCCTCCCGCGGGCATGAGGTCGCGGTCGAGGAACTCAGGCACGATCCGGTCGAGCGGATGGGACGAGCGGTCCGCGATCTCGAGAAGGCGTGGAAGGCCGCACCGCCGAATGTCGTTCACGCCCACCTGTGGTCCTCCGGACTCGCCGCGCTCGCAACGATGCACCAGTCGCCCGGCCTCGGCCGCTTTCCGCTCGTGCAGACCTTCCACAGCCTGGACCTGCCCGGCGACGGCACGAGCGCTCGCGCCCACGAGTGGCGGCGGCTCGAGGCCGCAGTCGCCCGTGGCGTGGACAAGATCGCGGCGTCGTCGCGGCGCCAGGTGTCGGACCTGGTCACATTGGGTGCGCGCCGGCGAGACATCGAGGTCATCCCGCACGGAGTCGATACGGACCTGTTCAGTCGAGAGGGCGAGTCGGCACCGCGGCCGGACGGGAACCGGCTGCTCGCGGTAGGCCCGCTGGCCACGCAGACTGGCTTCGACCTCGCGATCCAGGCCATGCCCGCGCTGCCCGATGTCGAACTCGTCATCGCCGGTGGCCGTCCGTCAGGGAGTAACGGGAAGTGGTCGTTCGTCAAGGACGACGAAGCCGCGAGGCTCAAGGACCTGGCGAGCCGGTTGAACGTCGTGGATCGGGTTCAGATCATCGAGAAGCCACCGCGTAACGAGCTGCCCAAGCTGCTGCGATCCGCCGACATAGTCGTGTGCACGCCCTGGCACGAAGCTCCGGGCACCGCCGCCATCGACGCGATGGCCTGCGGGCGGCCGGTCGTCGCCACTGCCGTCGGCGAACTGCTGGACGTGGTCATCGAAGGCACGACGGGCGTGTTAGTCCCGCCCCACAACCCCGTCGCACTGGCCCGCGCAATCAGAAGCCTGCTGGAAGATCCAATCCGGCTGGAGGGATTCGGCCTGGCCGCCGCCGACCGGGCGAACGTCCGCCACTCCTGGGACCGCGTGACCGACGACATGGTCCGGACATATCAGCACGCATCCAACCGCTGAGTTTGCGCCGGGCGTCCCTGGGTACCCCGCGCGGCAATACACAAGTCCTCGAGGAGGTTGAGCAATGCTCACGTTGACCACCGGAGCGGTGGCCGCGATTCGCGATATAACACAGCAGCCGGGCCTGCCGGAGGCGACCGGCGTTCGGATCGCCGCGACATCCGCCGGCAACGGAAATCCAGCGTTCGAGATTGCAGTTGCTGCTACGCCAGAGCCGACCGACGAGGTGATCGAGTCCGACGGAGCCCGCGTATTCCTGGATCCGGAAGCGTCTCTGGCCTTCGAGGACAAGGCACTCGATGCTGAGGTCGACCAAGATCAGGTCCGGTTCCGCATCGAGGACCAGGGGTCGTAATGCGGCTCTACTGGTGGGAGGACGCCGCCTGCAGGACGGCGGACGCGAACCTGTTCTTCACTCCTGAAGGTGTGACGAAGGAGCAGCGCAGGGCCGCCGAGCGCCGGGCGAAGCTGATCTGCGTGCGCTGCCCGGTCCGCCAGGACTGCCTAGAGGCAGCACTCGTGCGGGACGAGAGTTACGGGGTTTGGGGCGGGCTGTCGGCGCGAGAACGCAAGCGCCGGTTCGCCAAGATCGCTTAAGGCGCCGCTTCGAGACGTACTCGCCCCGTGGTCGGCATGTCGCTGGTTAGCGAGCCGATCTTGGGGTATTCATGGGGTGGAACACCACCCCGCAATGGATTGGAGCGAGCCGTGATCATCCTGGGCGTCGTGCTGTTGATTCTCGGCCTGATCTTCGACGTCGGCATACTGTGGACCATCGGCATCATCTTGATCGTCGTGGGTGCGCTGCTGTTCCTGCTCGGGGCGGCCGGAAGGCCCCTCGGAGGCCGCCGCCACTGGTGGTAGTCCGTCCATCAGGACGTCGTAAGGCGATCTCGACCGCACGTCCCGGCGCTGGCGGTTGCCCAATGGCCGCATGCTTGCCGCCAGCGCGGGTAACCCTGACGCATGGTCGAACTCACCGAACTCGGACAGCAGTTCCGCGTGGACGCCGTGCGGTGCTCGCATCGAGCATCCTCGGGCCACCCCACTTCGTCGATGTCGGCCGCGGACCTGATCGCCGTGCTGGCGGCGCGCCACCTGCGGTATGACTTCGACGCGCCGGAAAACCCCCACAACGACCACCTGATCTTCTCCAAAGGCCACGCTTCGCCGCTGTTGTACGCGTTGTACAAGGCGGCCGGCGCGATAAGCGACGAAGAGCTCCGGACGTACCGGGAGCGGAAGAGCCGGCTCGAAGGTCACCCGACCCCGAGGCTGCCGTGGGTCGACGTCGCCACCGGATCGCTGGGTCAGGGCCTTCCGTTCGGCGTGGGTCTGGCGTTGGCCGGTAAGCACCTTGACCGGCTCCCGTACCGGGTGTGGGTGCTGTGCGGCGACAGTGAGCTCGCAGAAGGTTCGATGTGGGAGTCCTTCGAACTCGCGGGCTACGAGCGCCTGGACAACCTTGTCGCGATCATCGATGTGAACCGGCTCGGGCAGCGCGGACCCACCCGACACGGCTGGGACACCGCAGCTTACGCCCGGCGGATCGACGCCTTCGGCTGGCACACAATCGAGATCGACGGCCACGACGTCGAGGCGATCGACAAGGCGTACACCGAGGCCGAGAACGCCGGCCGGCCAACTGCGATTCTGGCCAGGACGATCAAGGGTGCCGGAGTCTCGGCGGTGGCCGACCAAGAGGGAGCGCACGGAAAGCCCCTCACCAATGCCGACGAAGCCATCGACGAACTCGGGGGCATCAGGTCGATCCAGATCGACGTCGCACGTCCGGACGGTAAGCAGGAACCGCACCGGTTCTCGCCCCAGGAGGCCAGCGCACCTGTCTACGGGGTGGGCGACGAGGTTGCTACCCGGACGGCGTTCGGCGAGGCCTTGGCAGCCCTCGGCGCAATCCGTCCGGAGATCGTCGCGCTCGACGGCGAAGTGGCGGACTCCACTCGTCTCGAGTTCTTCGCCAAGGCCCATCCGGAGCGGTTCTTCGAGTGCTACATAGCCGAGCAGCAGATGGTCGCGGCCGCGGTCGGGATGCAGGCTCGGGGCTGGGCGCCGTATGTGGCGACGTTCGCCGCCTTCTTCACCCGCGCGTACGATTTCATCCGGATGGCCGCCGTCAGCCGGGCGAACCTGCGGCTCGTCGGGTCCCACGCCGGCGTGTCCATCGGGCAGGACGGCCCGTCTCAGATGGGCCTGGAGGACATCGCGGCGATGCGCTCGGTTCACGGCAGCACGGTGCTGTATCCGTGTGATGCCAACCAGACCGCCGCGCTCGTGGCGGCGATGGCCGACCTGGACGGCATCAGCTACCTTCGCACCAGCAGAGGCGACACTCCGGTCATCTACGAACCCGGTGATGAGTTCGTGGTGGGTGGCAGCCGGGTACTCCGCGCCGGCAAGGCGGATCGCGTAACTCTCATCGCGGCCGGCGTGACCGTGCATGAGGCATTGGCCGCTGCCGAAGAACTCGAGGCCGAGGGGATACCCGCCCGGGTGCTCGACGCCTACTCGATCAAGCCGATCGACGGCGACGCCATCTTCCGCGCCGCTCGCGAGACGGGGCGGCTGGTGACCGTCGAGGACCACTGGCCCGAGGGCGGGCTCGGTGAGGCGGTACGTTCGGTCTTCTCCGGTGACCGGACGAGTCCCCCCATCGTTTCGCTCGCGGTCCACGACATGCCGGCATCCGCGTCTCCCCAGGAGCAGCTGAGGGCGGCCGGGATCGACCGCTCCGCCATCGCAGACGCCGCCCGGCGGTTGGTGTCTCCCGGCGACCAGGCCGACTTCGGTTCCGAGCACGAGGGTGCCACCCTCGCCGATCAACTCGAAGGCGGACCGGAGGGTATCCCCGACCCGGGCTCCCCACGAAGTCCCGGTGTCGGCATGGACCGCTGAGAACCCACAATCCCCCCTGCGTTGATCACTGGCGATCAACGCAGGGGTTCATCACGAACTGTACAGGCGCAAGGGTCAGTGGGTGAGTGCTTCGATGCGATCGGGTTTCAACGGCGGGGTCGGGAATCCGGCGCCGTCGGCAACCCCGTTCAGCACCTCGCGGATGGCGTCCACGCCAGAATGCCGAGGTATCCAGCCAAGCTCCTTACGGGCTTTGGTGGCATCCAGAGTCGGCAGGTTCAGCAGCAACTGCAGCAGAGCATCCTCGGTCGGAACCGCGCGCAGTCGCCAGGCAGCCGCCAGCCCGGCGCGCAGGACCCGCCCGGGCACCGGCACGGTACGCGAGTCGAACACCTCCGCCAGCCGCTCCCGGTCGATGATCGGATCCGCGGCCAGGTTGAATGCGCCACTGAACTCACCCTTGACGGCCAACCGGAACGCCTCCGCCACGTCATCGGCGTGGACGGCCTGGAATCTCAACCCCGCCGGTACCGGGACGACGGGCAGCCGACCAGGACGGACCAGCATGCGAGGCAATAGCGGCCCGGCGAAGATTCGGCGTTGCTCGCTTGCCGACTGCCGCTTGAACACGAAGCAAGGCCGTAGCCGAACGATCCGCATAGCCGGATTACGGAGTTCGAACGCGTCGAGATATCGCTCGAGGTAGGCCTTCTCCCGCCCGTACCCGGCCGTGGGCAGGCTGTGAGTCGGCCACGTCTCGTCGACCTGCCTGCCTGGTCCGGGCGAATACGCACCTACCGACGAGGCATAGACCAGGCTGCGCACTCCGGCCGCAGCGGCTGCATCGAAGACCCGTATGCCGCCCAGGACGTTCACTTCCCATGTCGTGACCGGCCGATGGGTGGGCTGGAAAGCCCAGGCCAGGTGGACCACCACGTCGACGTTCTGGAACAGGCTCGCCAGGTCTGACGAGCGGACGTCGGCCCGCACGAAGCGTGCCTTGTCGGGTAGCCATGCCGGTAGCCTCCGCGCGATGCCGACCAGGTCGTCGACGCTCGGGTCGGTGTCCAGCGCCTGAATCACGCTGGTACCGATATTGCCGGTCGCCCCCGTGACGAGGACCTTCATGACAGCCACCTAAGCCGATGCCGCCGGCCGCTGGCCAGGGTGAGGGGTAAATCGATGGTCGTCACTGCGCCAACGCGTAGATCACCAGCATCGCGATGATAAAGACCGCCAAGAAGGCGATCGTCGTCAGCGGAAGAAGGATCTTCCCCCACCGGGTCCGCCGCTTGTTCTCCGGGTTCTCGCGATCCGAATGCGGTGTATCGCGGCGTTGATCGGCCATCCTGCCCCTCCTATCAGCGCGCCGATCGTAACGGCGCTCCGGTGGACATACCCGGCGGACAGGAACTCATGCATCAAGCCCGACCGCCTAGTCGCTCGCCCGGTCGGTGGTTGCGATCGCCCGACGACGCTACGACGCCGCGGCGCTCACGAGGCGGCCCGGGCGGAGGCCTACGTAGATGACTCGTCATCGGCAGGCGCCCGACCCGGGCCGCGAATATCTCCTGCAAGAGATTTCAGGCTCTCTTCGCGCGATCAGTCGCGGTTGAAGGTGTCCTTGATCTTCTCGCCGGTCTGCTTGGCGTCGGCCTTGGTCTCCTCCGCCCTTCCCTCGGCTTCGAGTCGCTCGTTGTCCGTCAGCCGGCCGCCGGTTTCCTTGGCCTTGCCCTTCATCTTCTCGCCAAAGTTCTTGGCTTTGTCGTCTGTACCCATAGTGATCTCCTCTCCCTTCGGTCACTGCTACCCCGCGACAAGGGGTACAAACCGCAACTCCGTGATTCGCGGAAGGGACGGCGGGGTATTCGACGGCATGAGCCGGTTCCACGTGTGCGAGTCCGGCCGGTGAAGAAAGGATCGGTGAACGCACATGGACGCGGGTGCCACCCTCTTGCTCATCGTCGTGCTGCTGATCGTGGCCGCCGTCGCCGGCCATCTGGTCGCCCAGCAGATCTGGCCGATCAGGCGGCGGATCTGGCGGCAACGCGCCAACATCGTCGAAACCGAGGCCAAACAACTTCATCGCGAGTTCGACTTGGAGAAGCCCGGGACGCCAGAGGACGAAATCGCTCGCGAGCGCCTGGAGGAGGAACGAGTCGCCACCGCGGCCGACCTCGCCCAGGCGCAGGCTGACGAGCTCGAGGCACAGGCGCATCGCGAACGGTTGGAGGCGCAGCAGGCCGAGGCCGAAGCCCGGCGACTGCGGCGCACCGCGGCCGGAGAACCACTGCCCGAAACTCCCGAGCGATCAACGCCTCGCCGCCGGCGCGCCGGCATCAGCCCTGAAGATCTCGACTACTAGGCACGCTGCCCGGCGCCGGGTCGGCTGCAAGTGCTGCCAAGGTGCCTAGCTGGGTCGTCGGCTGACCTGAAGGGCCCCCTCGGCCGAGGTCTACCGCAGCGCCGACGCGGCTACGCGCAGGTCTTCGACCATCTCCGCGTACATCGCGGCGCGATCGTTCCGGGTCCGGAGCACCGCCGAAGGGTGCACCGTCGCCACGACTCTGACACCCTCGTTCTCGGCCCAAGGTGTGCCGTCGAGCTCCGGAGCAGGCAGCAACTCGCCGCGGTGCCGGGTCAAGCGGAACGACGGACCGAAGATCGCCTTGGCCGCCGTGGCGCCCAGGCACACCAGGACTTCCGGCTCGAGTAGGTCGAGCTCCGCGACGAGCCATGGACGGCAGGCCACCACTTCGGTCCGAGTAGGCGTCTGGTGGATCCGGCGCTTGCCTCGCTCGGTGAATTTGAAGTGCTTGACCACGTTCGTCACGTACGCGTTGGACCGATCGATCTCGGCCTCCGCGAGCGCCTTGGCCAGCAGTCGGCCGGCCGGCCCGACGAACGGCCTGCCTTCCCTGTCCTCCCGGTCGCCCGGCATCTCCCCGACAAGCATGATTCTCGCGTGCTGGTCACCATCGCCGAAGACGGTCTGGCTGGCGTTCTTGTACAGCTCACACCCGCGGCAGGACGCCGCAGCCCGTTTCAACGTCGGCAGGTCGGCTTCGGCCGGGACGAACTCGTCGGCCCCGCGCGCCTTGGTCACCGCCACATCAGTCGGGGTACCCGGCGGGCGGTGGGGGTACTCGAATCGCCAGGAGCCGCGACGGGTCATCAGGCGGGGTAGCCGCTGCGGCGCCATACATCGGCAGGAACCCGAGCAGACATGAGCACAACCCACAGCACCAGAGGCATACTGAGCCGCACGAGAGGCCGTCACGGCGTTGTGTCATGAGGGGGGCACCATGGACGTTGAGAAGATAATCGCCGTGACCGGCGCCACGGGACGTCAAGGTGGCGCAGTCGCACGCCACCTACTGAATGACGGCTGGCGGGTTCGCGCCCTGACCCGAAATCCCAACTCCGAGCCGGCGCGCAGGCTGGCCGCTCTCGGAGCCGAGATCGTCGCCGTCGACATGATGAACCCGGACTCATTGGCGCCCGCGTTCAAGAACGCACATGGCGTATTCAGCGTTCAGAACCCGATGATCAGTGGCCTCGACGCCGAGGTGAGGCAGGGACGGAACGTCGCCGATGTTGCCAAGTCGGCCGGTGTACGCCATCTGGTGTACGGCTCGGCCGGCACCGGAGTGTCCGGGACAGGCGTCGGTTCGTGGGAGTCCAAGGTCGCCGTCGAAGAGCACATGCGCGAACTGGGGCTACCCGTGACGATCCTGCGCCCGAACGCTTTCATGGAGTTGATGACCGACAAGGCGTTCTATCCGTCAGTGTCGACGTGGCACGTCATGCCGAAGCTGATGGGCGCGGACCGTCCCGTCACCTGGATCTGCGTCGATGACCTGGGCGCGATTGGCGCCAAGGTGTTTGGTGATCCCGAGTCGCACGTCGGAAAAGAACTGAAGCTGGCGTCGGATCTGCGCTCGATCGCGGAATGCCGGGATATCTGGCGCAAGGCCACCGGCCACGCTCCACGGCGGTTCCCCATGCCGATCTGGATGTTCGAGCGATTCGTGGGCACGGACCTGACGACGATGTGGCGCTGGCTGAGGCATTCGGACGTTCCTGTAGACCCGGCCGACACCCACCGGCTTCTGCCCACGGCATCGACCGTGGAGCAATGGCTCAATCGTCGGCAGGCCGCTGTGCGAGGCGATCGGCCCGGTGAGACGGCGGTCCAGTGATCAGGTGGATGCCCGGCGGGCCTATACGACCAGGCAGAACGGATGACCGGCAGGATCGGCGAACACTCGGAAGCCCTCACCACCGCCGGGAAGCCTAGAGGCACCCAAACCGAGAACGGCTGCCTCGCCATCGTCCAGACTCCGGACCAGTAGATCGAGGTGCAGTTGCTGCGGCCGGTCCGGATCAGGCCACGCGGGGGCGTTGTAACCGTCGACCTGCTGGAACAGCAGCGGCTTATCGCCACCGAGCATCGCCATGCCGTCCGCATCGTAGGTGATCGGATCACCGAGCACCGCCGACCAGAATTCGGCCAGCGCGTGTGAGTCGGGGCAGTCAACCGTGACGCCCATGACGGTGAGACCGGAATTCTCCTCGGCCAGACACAGGTCGAACGGGTGGCCGGCCGGGTCGGCCAGTGTGTTCCAGCTTTCACTCTCACGCAGCAGTGTTGCGCCCAACTCGACGGCTCGCGCCGTTTCTGCCGCTAGATCGGGGACACGCAGGTCGAGGTGCAATTGCTGGGGACGCTGCTGACCCGGCCACTGCGGTGGTATCAGATTCGGCGCCGGCTGAAATGCGATGGACCACCCGTCCGGTGTGCCCAGTGTCAACCACCCGTCGGACTCCGCTTGCTCGGTATGCGCACCCGTCAGCTCGGCCCAGAACGCCGCCGACGTTCGGACATCGGGCACATCGAAGATGACGACGTCGAGCATCCCGATCCCAGGTGCGCGCGACTCAGTGTTCTCGGCCATCTACCTGACTCCCTTCCGGTCTCGCCAAGCATGCACCGTGCCACTGACAAACAGGCGAGTCGATGCCGCGGCAGCGCAACGTGCGACCTGGTTGTATGTCTCCATGGAGTCGGGTGGGCTGGCCCTAGTAGGGCTCGGAATAGTCGTCGGGCTGGTCGGCATCGTCGTCCCGATCCTGCCCGGCTTACTGCTGGTCTGGGGCAGCGTCACAGTGTGGGCGGTCGTCGAACAGGGCACGACCGCGTGGATCGTCCTCGGGGTCGCCACCGTGGTGGCGGCGGCGAGCCAGATCCTCAAGTACGTCGTCCCGGGCCGCAGGCTGCGTGACGCCGGGGTGCCCACCCGCGGGATCCTCGCCGGCACCGTGCTCGGCATCGTGGGCTTTTTCGTCGTACCGGTGGTGGGGCTGTTTCTCGGCTTCGTCGCAGGTATCTACCTGATCGAGCAGATGCGGCTGCACAATCACCGGTCAGCGTGGCAGTCGACCGTTCATGCCCTCAAGGCGGTCGGTCTGGCGATCCTTATCGAGTTACTCGCCGGTCTGCTGATCGCCACCACCTGGCTGGTAGCCGTCGTCTTCGGGTGACCGCGAGCCAGCCTCAGGTGCGAGCGTCGAGCCGGATCTTCGCCACGCTGCCCGCGTGATCGCTCGGCCAGAAGCCGCTCGGTTCGGTGCGATCGCGTTCTTCCTCGCCGATGGTCTCGGCCCGCAGGGCAGTGAACTCGTCGCTGAGGAAAATCACGTCGATGCGGTGGTCGAGCTCGCTCGGGGCCAGCAGGCTGTCGTCCTGCCCGCTGGTCCAGCCGGCCGGTCCGCACGGGTCCTTGCGGTGGACGAGCGGCCAGACCTCACGCAGACCGGCGTCCTCCAGCAGGCCGTACGCGACGACGTTCTGGTCTCCGAACTGCGGCGGCTGCCGGAAGTCCTGGCACAGTGTCGGCCGCGAGTTGATATCACCCACCAGGACCACCGGGTACGGCGAGGTCTCCAGGTCGGCGACCAACTCGGCGGCCTGCAGGTTGCGCCACTCGTCCTGGAGTGGCGTGTTGCCGAACGCTTCGAGGTGGGTGTTGGCGAACCGGAAGGTGCGGTCGCGCTGGGTGATGTCGACGGTGGACCAACCGCGTTCCACCACGACGTTCGTCCCCAGCAGATTGATCGAGAAGGACGAGGCGGTGCTGAAGTTGAACGACCGTGGATTCGACACCGACATGTGCTTCAACGCGGCGGTCCGTACCAGGATCAGGTCATGGTCGGTGAACCGTCCGGCGAGCGTTGGCGAGATAGGGACGGCGATCGGAATCGTCGCGCTGGTGAAGTTCGTGTTCTTGGCGACGACCGTGTACGGCTCGCCCTCGGCGGCCAGAGCGTCGAGCAGGATCTGCTCGAAGTCGTAGGTCGTGGTGTAGGGGCCGGTCGCGACAGGTAGCGGCCCGGCTGGAGTCTGGACGAATGTCCACGGCGCGGTTTGCCACAAGGCCACCTCGTTGAGTCCGAGGACGTCCGGCCGTTCCTTGGCGATGAGGTCGGCGATGGCCTCTGCGCGCTGCGGAAAGTCGGTGCGCTCCATCTCCGCGTAGATGGCCCCGGCCCGTTCGATGAGTTCAGGGACGCTCGTCGCGCCGAACAGCGGCCGCAGGTTCGCGCCCAGGTAGACGTTGTAGATGCCTACGTCCACGGTCACCGCGGACACCGGCGCTGCGGACGCCGGCGCGGGTGCGCTACTCGCGACACCCGGCGCCATGCCGATCCCGGCCACAAGTGCCGCGGCCGCAGCAGCACCGGCGGCAATGCGCCGGCGCATCGAACGAGACCTGTCCATGTCCCCTCCTTGGGCCAGTGATCCGACCTTGCCCGGCCGATCGTCCGACCGCAAGAGGTTCAGCCCGATTTTCGGGGCGCCGTCGTCGACCCGGCCGATCACGTTCGCCGCGGTCTCACCCGACGCTGGCGTGCGTTTCCAGCCGCTCGAACACCAGGTCCCAGCCGGTGTCGTACCGGTCTCGCAGCCCGGCGCCCTCGTCGCCGAACTCTTCCCACGCGCTGTGCGTGAGCACGACCTCGGTGCCACCTTCAACTGCCCTGAACTCCACTTCGAGACGCGAGGCCGCCGCCGGCTCGGGGGTCGGGTGCCAGGACAGCACGAATCGGGTGGGTGGGTTCCAGGCCAGGACGTCCGCCCAGCTGTACTCCTGTCCATCGGCCGTCACCTCGATGACCCGACCGCCGACCCTGCCCTCGAAACGCAAGTCCCTAACGGCAGCGGTATCCGCGCTGATGGAATGCGACTCGACCGGCCACCACTCCCTCATCCGGGCGGTGAACAGGTCGAACGCACCCTCGGGCGGGAGCGGAACGGTGCAGGTCTTCTGGACGGGCGGGATTCTCGCAGAGGTCGACATGATGGCTCCCTGTTGATGTGCGGCGTGAGTGAAGTGGTCGAGAACGTGCTGCCAGCGGGCGCCGACCCAGTGATGCAAGGCTTCGATGCCCGCCGGGTCCACGGCATAGATTCGCCGGTTCCCGGCCGTGGTAGCCACCACGAGTCCGGCACCGACCAGGGCCTTCAAATGCTGGGACACCGCGGGCCGGCTGACCGGGAACGCCTGAGCGATTTCGACAACGGCCGATGGCCCGCGTTGGACGAGGCGTTCGAAGATCGCCCGGCGGGTCGGGTCGGCGAGCGCAGAGAGCTGGCTTGTCCCATCCACAACACCCTCCGTGGGTAAGAACTCACTTACCGTAAGCGTTCACTTACCGTCTTGTCAAGATGCTGCTGAAGGGCTGCTGGTGAAGGACCGCCGGCCACTCCCCGCAGCGGAACACGCCGACCACTTCACTTGAGCTGGGACGCAGCGATAGTCCCCGGCCCGCACGAACGCGCGCACGGGAGCGGGCGACGCTTACGGCGCCACGAAGATGCAGAACGGGTGCCCTGCGGGATCTCCGTATACCCGTAGCGGCTCCTCGGGATCATCGGACCGGTCGAGCAGGAGTTCGGCGCCGAGACCGAGGACTCGCTCGTGCTGGGCGTCGAGCTCGGCCACATCGGGAACAGTGGTGTCGAGGTGCAACTGCTGCGGGATCGGGCCTTCGGGCCAAGTCGCCCGTGGCATTGCGTCGACATTTTGGAAGGCGATCCCGGGACCGCCGTCCGGGTTCCGAAGCACCAGCCAGTCCCGCCCCAGCGGGTCCGGCTCACCCGGTGCCGGAGGTTCATCGCCCGGCCGATACTGCCAGCCGAGTAGTTGACGATAGAACTCTGCCAGCCCGCGGGCGTCCGTGGTGTCGAGCACGATCTGCCGAACGATGGGGAATCCGTGCGCGGTCATTGAGCCACCTCCGCCGGCGACGCTACGCCGTGTCGCCGACAGGGGCCAGAAGGCTCGAGCGGGTGTCAAACGCCGATTTCGGGGTACACCATGGCCAACGAAGGAGGAACTACCAATGGGTATTGGGGTTGGAGTATTCCTGCTGGCCGTCGGCGCCATCCTGGCGTTCGCCGTCGAGTTCGATCTAGCCGGCGTGTCCATCGACGTCATGGGCTGGATCCTGATGATCGCAGGTGCCCTCGCCATCCTGCTCGAGCTGTTGGTGTTCGCGCCTCGGCGCCGGGCCGGCCGTACGGTCACCGAGCGGACGTACGACGACGGGCCGCCTGCCTACTGAGCCGACCGAACGACAGCGCGCCGGCGCGACCACGCCGGCTCGACCCGGCAGCTCGAACAACTGCTTCGACCTATTCCGGGCTCGGGCCGGCCAGTCGCGTCCGGCGTGAGCAACTGATCGCTTTAGTTTGCCGTCACGGCGCCCGGGTAGCCGGTCGCTCAGGAGGTGACTGCCATGCCTCAGCAACAGTGGAGCAAGAAGGAAGAGCGGCAGTACGAGCACATCAAAGAAGGCCTCAAGGACCGCGGCGACAAGCGGGCCGAAGAGATCGCCGCCAGGACTGTCAACAAGGAGCGCGCCCGCAAGGGCACCGCAAAGCAGAAGAGCAAGAGCTCCACGCAGGACATGTCGTCGAGCCAGCGCGGCGGCAAGCGTTCGGGTTCGGGTCCCGGTGGCCGCACCAAAGAGCAGCTCTACAACGAAGCCAAGAAAAAGAACGTCAAGGGCCGGTCGAAGATGACCAAGCGCGAGCTCGCGAAGGCCGTCGGCTGATGAGGCCTGGGCCTAGCTCTGCTCGCCTCTCGATGACCGGCCCGGCGATGGCGTAGCTGGCTCAGCCCGCCAGCAGGGCACTGCACGCCCGCTGACAGCGCCGGCAAGCCTCCGCGCACGTCGCGCAGTGGCGATGGTGGGCCGAATGCCGCTCGCACTCGTCACCGCAGGCCCGGCACGCAACGACGCACGCGGCCAGCATCGCCTGGCGCAGGTCCATAGACTCCGCAGTCCGACGCGTGAGTAGTCGTCCGGTCGCCTCGCACACATCGGCACAGTCCAGATTCAACCGGATGCATTCGCGCAGCTCCGCTACGTCGCCCTCGGCGAGGCAGGCGTCGGCGCAGGCCGTGCAAGCCTGGGCGCATTCGAAGCACGCCTCGATGCACTCCAATAGCGCTGCGTCAACCTTGTCTGTGATGTCTGGGTGCTCGTTGAGCATCTGCTCCGCCACAGTCACGGTCCGTCACCTCGATCGCTCGCGGTACCGCGGGTGGCCGGCCGGGCTGCCAGCCCTTCGTACCCCGCGGCGCGTGCGTCTGTGTACCCGGCCGGGTCAGTCAGTAACGGCGCGGCCAGCGTTAAGACGCTCCTTACGGGGTATGTTGCGAAGCGGGAGGCCGCTGCTACGAACCAGCCGCGGTATTCGCTTATGAAGGGCGACACGGTCGAGATCGTCGTCGACGCCGGTGACACGACGCGACGTTATGAAGTCACCGCGACCAGGGCCGGCCGGCGAGTCGAGGTCACCGTCGGGCGTGGTGTCGTCGAGGTCACGGAGGTAACGCGCGGCGGCACCCCAGTGCGAACGGCCCGCTTCATGGCGAGCCGTGTCCTGGCCCTGGTAGAACACCCCGCTCCAGGCCCGTCCGCCCGGCCGGACGGCGCTGGCCCGAGCGAGAAAGGCAAGGAGGGACGCTGATGGCACGGCCAGTGTGGCAGGGCGCCATCACCTTCGGACTGGTGAACGTGGGCGTCGGCCTGTATTCGGCGACCGAGGAGCAGTCCGTCTCGTTCCACCAGTTCGAGAAGGACACTGGCAAGCGCGTCCGAAACAAGCGCGTGGCCGAGGGCACCGACCGCGAGGTCGACTACCCCGACGTAGCCAAGGGCTACGAAACCGAGAGCGGCGACCACATCATCGTCACGCAGGAGGAACTCGAGCAGGTCGCGCCGGACACATCGCGATCGATCACTATCGACGACTTCGTAGAGCTGGCCGACATCGACCCGATCTACTACGAGCGCGCCTACTACCTCGCGCCCCGCGACGAAGCTAACGAGCACGCCTACGCGCTGCTGCGCGAAGCGATGAAACGCGCCGGGTTGGCCGGTATCGCCACTCTGGTGATGCGAAACAAGCAGTATCTGGCCGCGATACGGGCCAGGGACGATGTGCTCGTCCTCAATACGATGCACTTCGCCGACGAGGTCCGCGATCCCGCGGAGACCGTCGGCTCATTACCCGGCCGGCGTGAGCTGCCCAAGCGGGAACTCGACACCGCGGTGCGCCTGATCAGCGAGCTCGCGGTCGAGTGGGACGCCGCCCGGTACCACGACACCCACCGCGAGCGCATCCTCAAGCTCATCGAGCAGAAGGCCAGCGGCGAGGAGCCGGACATCGTCGAGGCCGAGGAGCCGCAGGAGAACGTCATCGACCTGGTCGCCGCGCTGCAGGAGAGCATCGAACGGGCTCGGGCGGGCGGAAAGGCACGCAAGGGCGCTCCCGTGCGGTCCGGCACCAAGCGCCGCGCGGGTTCCGGCGCCAAGCAAGGCAGTGCCGGAAGACTCGCGGGGCTCAGCAAGAAGCAGTTGTACGACCGCGCGAGCAAGCTGGACATCTCGGGCCGGTCCTCGATGTCTCGCGACGAACTCGAAGAAGCGGTCGCCAAGGCGTCGTAGACCGTCAGCGATTTGCCGGCTATTGGGGGATTCGAGCGACTTGGCCAGCTGCCGGGTCTTCGCCTGCCCCGGGGCGCCTGGTGAGTCCGACCGGTGCGGGAAGCCTTCGTGCTCGTCCGGTGTTGTAATAGTCTGCCAGGCAAGCCGCCCACCGGATTGCGCAACTCGCTCAGATATGCCCGACTCAACGGCGTCATCATGCCGGCCGAGGCCAGGCTGCCGGTCCGAATCAAGTCACGAGATCTGCCGTGCGCCCGCGTGCGGGCACCAAACGCGAGCCGACGGCACCACCCGGAGTAGTGGAAACCGCGCCGGGTATCGACACAGGGAGACAGCAATAGGGGACGTGAACACAGTGAATGGCATCAATAACACCACTCGCACCGCCCAGCGGCGCGAGCCATATGAGGCCGAAGGCGACTACGACCTGGTCGGTCAGTACCTCAAGCAGATCGGCTCGACTCCCCTGCTCACCGCGGCGGACGAGGTCGAGCTGTCCAAGCGCATCGAGGCCGGTGTCTACGCCGCAGAGCTGCTGCGCCAGGCCGACGCCGGGGAGCGCGACGAGCTTCCCGCGAAGCGTGCCGAGCTGGAGGAGATCGCCCGCGACGGCGAGCGTGCAAAGGACCACATGATCCGCGCCAACCTGCGGGTCGTGGTATCGGCGGCGCGCTAGTACTAC